>NZ_SSDK01000038.1:0-123882 GCF_004794435.1 Microbacterium sp. K27 | reverse complement strand
GTGGGGGCGCGGGGGCGCGAGGGCGTGGGGGCGCGGGGGCGTGGGCGCGGGGTGCGTGCGAAAACCCAGACGAACTGCTCCGGCTCGGGCGCGCCTCGCCACAACACGCCGCAGGCGACGCGAGTGGTCTCCGTTTTCGCCTCGGCGCTCTGGGCACGCCTGCTCGACAGGCGCGAGATTTGCTATAGCATCGACCCCATGACTCGTCGCGCACTGATCACGGGGGCCAGTTCCGGTATCGGGACGGCCGCCGCCCTCGAACTCGCCCGCGAGGGTGCCGCCCTCTGGATCACGTATGCCGGACGCGAGGCGGAGGCCCTCCGCGTCGCCGACGAATGCCGTGCGGCTGGGGCGCCCGAGGTGCACGTGTCGCGCCTCGACCTGCGCGAGCGCGAGTCGATCGACGCGCTGGTCGGTGAGATCACGGACGCGTGGGGATCGCTCCACGTGCTCGTCAACAATGGCGGCGTCTGCCCGTACACCCCGTATGACGACATCGAGTTCGATGAGTGGGACATGGTCCTCGAGACCAACGCTCGCGGTACCTTCTTCCTGACTCGCGGCGCTCTCCCGCTGCTCCGGGCCGCCGAGGGCGACCGCTCGGTGATCAACATCGCCTCGATCGCCGGCCAGGTCGGCGCGCTGCAGACCGGCATCCACTACGCCGCGAGCAAAGGCGCGATCCTCGCGATCACCCGCAGCTTCGCGCGGCACCTCGCGTCCGAGGGCATCCGCGTCAACGCCGTCACCCCCGGACCGGTCGCGAGCGCGATCACCGACCAGCTGCAGGGCGCGGGGCGCGAGAAGCTCGAAGCCGGCATCCCGCTCGGCGCGTTCGGACAGCCGGAAGACGTCGCCTGGATCATCGCATCACTCGCGTCGGAGCGCGCCCGGTTCATCACCGGCGCCACCTACGACGTCAACGGAGGAGTTCGCATTGACTGACCGCACCGACCGCACCGTACTCGACCGCACCGCACTCGACACCGTCCAGGCGCAGCTCGACGCGTTCAACGCACACGACCTCGACGCGTTCGTCGCGACCTATGCCGAGGATGCCGTGATCACCGGCGTCGCGCCCGAGCCCGTGGCCGGATCGGCCGCGATCCGCGCGTTCTACGAGCCTCGGCTGCAGAACCCCGAACTGTCGTGCGTCATCGAGACCAGCGTGCTGTTCGGCACCCGGTGGGTCGTCGCGCAGGAGCAGGTCATCAACGCGGGCATCGCCACCGAGACCATCGCGACGTTCGACGTCGTCGACGGGCTGATCGCTCGGGCGTCGATGCTCAAGGCCTGAGGCGCGGCAGCCTCCCGGGAGGAAATCTCCCTGTGGGGAGGAGACTCCCTGCTGAAGGGTCCTCCCGACGGGGAGTCTTCCTCCCCACGCGGTGCGGCTCACTCGATTCGCCTACCCGGCGAGCGAGACCACGTCCATGCCGATGAGCTGAATCTTGTGCATTTCGACCGCGCTCATCTTCGGCACGTCTCGGAAGTGCGGTCGCTCGTCAGCTGCGAAGAAGGGGCGGAAGGGGCCGTTCAGCAGCAGCACGAGCAGGTGAGCGTGATACCAGCAAAGCGCCTGCCGAACTGATGCCTTCTGCGCCCAGGAATGCACGAGGAGCCACGTGACGAAGGCGATGGGGAACATCACCCAGAGCGCGCACCCTCGCACGAGGATGAGCAGCAACAGCCCGATGCCCTTGAGGAAGCGCATTCGAATCCTCCGTCAGCGAGTGCTGACGGCGCCGATCACGATCAGCGCAGTCCCGAAGACCGCGAACCCGCACGCGACGACCACCACTACCGCGCTCATCTTCGGGAGCCGACGCGCGATCTCCTCTTCGGAAAGCTGGTCTTCGCGGTAGACCTTGTCGAATCGCCCACGGACGAAGCGCAGCACCCGCGCGCGCGAGACGAGCAACACGGCACCGACGAGCACGACGGCAACACCGACGGCAAGGTTCGCAAGGGAAAAGGCACTCATCGTCGGCTACTCCCGCGCGAAGATTCCGACGAGAACGGCGACCACGCCGATGAGGGTGAGGCCCACGCCGCAGAAACCTATCCACCAGGGGCTCGACCGTTTCCCCACCTCGCGCCCCGCCGCGCCCCCGAACGCGCGATTCGTATCCGCGATGACCCGGAAGACCTTGGCTCGATGACGGACGAGCAACGGCCCGCATCCGACTGCGACCAGTCCGATTGCGATCGCGATGTAGTTCTCGAAGGTCATTTCTTCCTTGCGGGGAGGGGGTGCCGGATAGCGATCACACTACAGCCGGCGTCGAGAGCGAACCGTTGGCCTCTCGGGAGGAGAACTCGCCGTCGGGAGGAGATTCCACGCTGAAGAGTCCTCCCGACAGGGAGTTCTCCTCCCCACGCGGTGCGGCTCACTCGTGCTCGGGCAGGATCGGCGACGACCAGCCGGGATCGCGGCCGAGCTGCGCCGCCCGCGACACCGAAGTCGAACCGTAGCGGTCGCGCAGGGTGTCGAGCACGGTGTCGAGGCGGGCTTCATCGCCCCAGTCGATCGGCAGTTCGGGCTGCACGCGATCGGCGCGGTCGAGCTGCGACAGCGAGATGCCGATCAAGGTGATGCCGCGGTCGGTGATCTCGCTCTGCGCCGCGGCGAGCAGCGTGCGTGCGAGGGTGAGCAGCACGGCGGTGCGGTCGGTAGGAGCGCGGAGTGAGCGGGAGCGGGTGGCCTTCGAGAAGTCGCCGAAGCGCAGACGCAGCACGACGGTGCGGCAGACACGGTCGCCATCGCGGAGTCGGCGACCGAGCCGGTCGACGATCTGGGTGAGGATGAGGTCGAGTTCCTCGGGCGAGCGAGGACGGGTGCCGAGAGCACGCTGCGAGCCGATCGACCCGCGGCGGCGGGTGGTGTCGACCGGCCGCGGATCCCGTAGACGAGCGAGCGCGTGCAGGTGCGCCCCCGTCGCCTTGCCCAGCATCCGCTCGGCGGTCGCGGCCTCGAGCTCGGCGAGCTCACCGACGGTGCGGATGCCGTAGCGGTGCAGCTTCTCGGCGGTCACCGCCCCCACACCCCACAGGCGCTCCACCGGGAGGGGAAGCAGGAACTCCTCCTCGCGTTCGGGCTCGACGACCAGCAGACCGTCGGGCTTGCTCACGGCGCTGGCGACCTTGGCGAGGAACTTCGTGCGTGCGACCCCGACCGAGATGGCGAGCCCCGCTTCCGCCCGCACGCGTTCACGCAGCCGTGCCGCGATCTGCTCGGGGCTGCCGGCGATCCGCCTCAGACCCCCGACTTCGAGGAACGCCTCGTCGATCGACAGCCCCTCCACGAGCGGGGTGGTATCGCGGAAGATCGCGAACACGTCCTTGCTGGCGGCGGAGTACGCCTCCATGCGCGGCGGAACGACCACGGCATCGGGGCAGAGCTCCCGCGCCTGTCGGCCACCCATCGCGGTGCGGACGCCGCGGGCCTTCGCCTCGTAGCTCGCGGCCAACACGACCCCGCCGCCCACGATGACGGGTCGCCCGCGCAACTCCGGTGCATCACGCTGCTCGACCGACGCGTAGAACGCATCGAGGTCGGCGTGCAGCACCGTCGCTTCCCCACGCATCCCGTTCTCCTGTCGACGTGCGGATCGTCGCACGGACCGGGGACACCGGGATGGGTGGTGACTTCGCCCTCTCGCCCGGGATGTTGCGGTGTCGGTGCTCGCGGATATCGTCGGCGCGTGCCGGAACCGGTGATGCAGTGGTGGGCGCGACGGCAGTTCTCCCGCGGTCGCGCTGTCCCGTATGAGGTGGGCACCTACCGTGCCGGGTGGGCGGCATATCCGGAGCTGATCCGGCAGTACCACCCCGAGCTGAACCACGGCATCGCGCTGTCGCAGATCCCGCTCGCGGCCGACGTGCTCCTGTGCTGGGAGTGCGCGGTCGGGCACCGGTTCGCGGCGACCCCGACCGAGCAGCGCGAGCGTCCTGGACAGGTCCGGCGCCGCTCCGCATGGTGCCCCGAGTGCTCTGCGCTCGCCCGTCCGCAGCCGGTCGTGCTCGGCGAAGCCCGCGCCCTCCCCCGTAAACCCCGTCGCCCAGCCCCCGCGCTCTGCACGAAGACGCCCGACCTTCCCGCAGGCTCCGCGTTCGTCAGCGAGTGCGCCCCGAAGCCCGCATCCGCGACCGAGGGCCGCCTGCGAACGGAGCTCGGGGCGGTAATCGCCTTCGACCCGTCCGTGAACGCCGTGAAAGTGTCGCGCCCGTTCTTCCGCCACACCGAGGTCTGGCCCGACATCGTGTTTCCGGAGCTGCGGGTCGCACTCGAATACGACACCGTCGGTCGCCACGGACTCGAGCACGTCGGCAAGCGGCAAGATGCCGATCTGCGCAAAGACCGCGCCCTCCGTGCCGCGGGCTGGGAGGTCATCCGCATCCGCACCGGGAAGCTCGAACCCCTCGGTCCGCACGACCTGTCGCTGTCGTCGGTGAGCGCGAAGAGCATCGCCCGGATCATCGACGAGCTGCGGGCCATCCGCGGGGCGCTGTTCGTGGACGCGTACCTGCGGTGACGAGGGTCACGGTCGCGTCGGGGGCACACCCCAACGGGAGGAAGACCCGGTGTCGGGAGGAGAATCCTGCGCAGATCTTCCGCCCGAGGCAGAGTTCTCCGCCCGTGCCGAGCACCGGAGATGCCTGCTCGCGTGTCCCTGCACCTATCGAGGTGCCTCAGGCGTCGAAGCGCTCCCGCAACCCCGGGTCGAGCGCGATATCCCCGAAGGATGCCGTCCACGCCCCGTCGACCGCGATGGACTGACCCGACAGGTACGGAGCCTCATCCGACAGCAGGAACGCCGTGATGGACGCCACCTCTTCGGCGCGGGCGATGCGCCCCATCGGCGGCCCCTCCGCGAGCGCACGCTCTTCGGCCTCGGGGTCGGCCGCGCGCGCGATCTGGGCTTCGAGGTGCGGGGTGCGCACGCCACCAGGAGCGACGGTGTTGGCGCGGATACCGAGGGCCCCGTACGACACGGCCACGCTGCGGGTGAGGGCGTCGATGCCTCCCTTGGTGAACTCGTAGGCCGCGTGGTCTGTGAAGGACGCGCGGCCGTGGATCGAGCCGATGTTCACGATCGCGCCCGGTACACCCTGGTCGACGAAGGCCGAGACGGCGGTCGAGCAGCCCCAGATGTAGCCGAAACCGTTGATGTCGAGCACCTCGCGCACGGTGTCTTCATCGAGCTCGTGCAGCGGTGTGCGCTTGGTGATGCCGGCGTTGTTCACCCAGCCGGCGAGGGGCGCTCGGGCGCGGGCGGCAGCGGCGGCTCGCTCGTGCGCCACGCGATCGGCGGCGTCGCCGAGCACGACCTCGACCACGATGCCGTCTTCGACCGTGCCGGATCCCGGCGAGCGCTCGAGCCCGACCACGATCCACCCGTCGGCGGTGAGACGTTCGGCGATGGCGCGACCGATGCCCTTTCCGCTGCCGGTCACGACCACGCTGCGCTGCACGGCGTTGCGGTCCACAGAGCTGCGGTCCACAGAGCTGCGGGGGGCGTCTGTCATCTCAGTCCCTCTCGAATCGGAAGACGGTGGGGTCGAGCACGAAGCCGAGGCCCGCCGCGCCCGTCGGCCGCACCCTGCCGTCGAACGACGGACCGCCGAGGATGAACGATGGCGCGGGATCGTACGGGTTGACTCCCCGGGCGAACGTCTCCACACCGATGCCCAGGTGCGCGGTGACCTCAGGATAGACATGCCCCGACACGGGCACACCGCGCGAGGCAGCCCACGCGATCATCTCGCGGGCAGGGGTCACGCCGCCGATCGCGACGACGTCGAGTCGCAGCACGTCGACACCGCCGACATCGACCAGCGCCTTCAGCACAGCGGGGTCGGTGACCTCGTCGCCCACGGAGACCGGGAGTCCCGACTCCCGGCGGATGCGCGCGACCCCCTCGGCGTCTTCGGGAAGCAGGGGGTCTTCCAGCCACGCGAGGCGCGGGTCGCCCCACTGCGCGATCTCGGCCAGCGCGGTGTCGGCGTCCGGCCAGCCGAAGCCCACGTCCACGACCAGACCGGTCGCATCGGGAAGCTCGGCGTTCAGCAGGGCGAGCAGTTCACGCATATATGCCGGATCCGGAATGCGGGAGATCTTCACGTTCGTCCAGCCCTCCGCCTGCGCGAGAACCTCATCGGCCACCTCGCGGGAAGTCCGCTCGGCAGACGGGTACGCGGCGACGAGCATCGACTCCCGCGGGGCGTCACCCGTGCCGAGCAGCGTCCACAGCGGCACGCCCGCACGACGCGCGGCGATGTCCCACAGCGCGATGTCGACGAGCCCGATCGCGCGCCGCACCAGGCCCACCCGTCCGACGATCGCGCTGCCGCGCAGCATCCGCTCCCAGGTCGCCGCGGGGTCGTCGGCATCCGCACCCATCGCGTGCACGGCGACGAGGCGGTCGACGATCTCGGCCATCGGCGCCTCCCGCGAGAGGCAATAGGCCACCCCGGTCGTGCCGTCGTCAGCCGTCGCCTGCACAGCGCTGTACTCGCGGCGGGTCACCGTCATCGCCCCCAGGTGCAACGGTGCCGGGAGCGGCAGCACGGCCGTGGCCGTGTCGATGCGGGCGATCACGCTCATTCGGGCTTCTTCGCCAGCGGCACGCCGTAGTCGACCATGAAGCCGCCGTCGACGTAGAGGGTCTGTCCGTTCATGTAGCGCGACTCGTCGGAGACGAGGAAGCTGACCGCCGCGGCGATCTCGCTCGCCTCGGCCAGGCGCTTCGCGGGGATGCGCGACAGGATCGTGTCGAGGCTGAGGGTGCCCGCCTCGACACCCTGACGGAAGACGCCGGTGTCGACGTAGCCGGGCGCGACCGCGTTGACCCGCACCCCGCGCGACGCCCACTCGGCACCCGCGGTCGAGGTCAGTCCGATCACCGCGGCCTTGGTCGTGGCATAGGGCGCACGACCGGCCGAGCCGCGCGACGAGATGGAGGAGATGTTGACGATGCGCCCATCGCCGCGCTCCAGCATCCGCTTCCCTGCCGCCTGCAGCGCCGAGAACACCCCGTGCAGGTTGACGTCGACCACGGCCGACCATTCGTCCCAACTGAGGTCTTCGATGCCGCGATGGCGCTGGATGCCGGCGTTGTTGACGAGCACCTCGATCGGCCCGAGCTCGGCTTCGATCTCTCCGAACACACGGTCGACGCCGGCATGATCGGTGACATCGAGCTCGCGCCACAGGATGCCGGCGGGGTTGTCGTCGGCGGTGAGGCCCGGCACCCGATCGGCGGCGACGACGAGGTAGCCGTCTGCGGCGAGGCGCTGGCCGATCTCCCATCCGATCCCGGCGGATCCTCCGGTGACGACGGCGACGGAGCCGGCAGGGGTGGGGGCGGTCATTGCTCTCCTCAGGTTCGAGTTTTGCTATAGCAAGTGTATCGGGGGCGCCGTCAGTGGTCGAGCAGCGCCGCCACGACCGCCACCGCTTGCGTCTCGAGCAGGTCGAGCGCGCCCGGCGCCAGGGGCGTCTGCCACGCCTGATACGCCCCGCGGTCGTAGGCATCGCGCGTCGGCAGGTACACGAACCCCGGGCCGTTCGTGAGGTTCATCACCACGATCGGCGTCGCGGGGAACCGCGCGCGCAGCGTGGTCTGCAGCCGCGAGTACGCCTCACCCGGATGCCCCACGATCACGGCATCGCCGAGCCTCCAGGCCCAGACAGGGTGCTGCACGGTCGGACCGTCGATGTATCCGTCACGCAGATTGCGCGCGCGACCGAGACGCTCCTCCCGCGAGCGCGGGTCGATGTCCTTCCACTCCTCGGCGAGCGCGTCGAGCGTCGGCAGGTCGCGCAGCGGAAGCTCGACGCTCGTGACCGAACCCGCCGCATCCTCCCCGCCGTCCGCCGTCCGGCCCGTCCAGATCGCGAGCGGTGCACCGGACTCGACGATGCCGTCGAGCGTCAGCTCTTCTCCGGGAACGGGAAGCGCGTCCAACGCCGCGAGCACCGCGTGCCCGAGCGAGCGTCCGTGTCGATCGGCGACCGCGACGTCGCCGGTGTACTGCTCGCGCGGAGCCAACTCTCCCGATGCCCCCTGCACGAACAGGCAGGGCGCCCCAGTGGCCGACTCGATGACCTCGCGCATCGCCCCGACGTAGTCCGGCGACACCTCACGGCTCTGCCAGGCGAGCGTGGTCGGGTGGCACGCGTAGTTCACGAGCGTGCCGTGCACCGCGCCGTCGACGCTGAGGCGTCCGATCGTCACGGTGTCGTCGGCCGTGGCCGCGGGGTTGTAGCCCACCAGCGCGCGGCCATCGACGTCGAGTTCGCGGTCCGCGGCCAGCGTGCACCGCCCGGTCGTCCACTCGATCAGCCCGGGGACCGCACCGTCGAGCACCTCGCGCCCGGCGGCGACCCCTGCGGCAGCGAGCGCCTCGAGATACCCCGGGATCAGCTCTCCACCCGGCAGATGCGCATCCGCGGCACAGAGCACGGCGCCCGCGTGGGTGTGCGAGAGCGAGAGCATCAGCTGATCGGGGTCGAGCCCGAGAGCGTCGAGAATCGTTCCGCGCACACCCTGCTCATCGGCGACGCGACGCCACCAGGTGCCGTCCACCGCGAGCAGCACGCGCGGGCGGTCGTCGGCGGCGATCACGGCGAGCGCGGTCAGCTCGAACGGACGATGCGCCCCCTCGGACCGCTCCCAGTCGGCGGGGCCCCAGTTTTTGGCACGGATACCGACCGGCGGTGTGATGTCGCGTCGGGCGATACCGATGCGCGCCCGCGTGCGGGGGATGCGGATGCGGGCGCCGAGGCGTGTGGCCGGTGCCGTGTCGTTCAAACCTGGTCCTCCATGTTCTCCATGATGCCGCCGCTCAGGCGATCGTCAGCACGTCGGCGATCAGCACACGTGCTCCAGCCTCGGGAAGAGTCACCTCGACGCCGCGCTCGACGCCGTCGCTGTAGAGCAGCGTTGAGGGTGCGGCGAAGCCATCGGCCAGCCGCATCCGTCCTCCCACGAACTGACTCCCGGTGATGCGAGCGTGGTTGACCCCCACGCCGATGTCGAGGTGGGCAGCGCCCTTCGGCACGGTCGATGTCACGCCACCCATCCGCCAGGTCACGACGCCGGCACCGGCGGCCCTGCTCAGCAGCGCGCCGTCGGTGCGCTCGGTCGACAGCTCGACCCCCTCGACAGCGATGGCCTGGTCCCGCACCGCGGTCACGGTGAGCAGCACATCGCGCACCGTGCCGCCCCGGATGGTCACCCTCGACGCACCGAGCTCTGCCGGGGCACCCGTTGCCGGACCACTCAGCCGGCAATCGACGAATTCGACGGCTCCGGCGCCTCGTGCCTTCATCCCGTCGATTCCGGTGATCGTGCATCGCACGAAGCTGACGGGCACCGAGACCGGCGTCTGGATCAGCACCTGATCCTTCGGGAGGGCGAAGGTGCAGTCCTCGATCACCGTCGGCCGCGATGATCGCGCCGATCGCTGGCCGATCGCCAGCAGCCCGGCGGTGCAGCCGCGCAGCTGAGCCCCGTCGGCGTTGATCGTCATGGTCGCCTGCGGATCGAACGTCGATCGTCCGATCACCCGGACGTTCTCGAGCGTCAGGTCGCTGATCTTCGTGCCGGCGACGAACCACGAGCAGACGTGGTCGCGCACCGTGATGCGCTTCGCGGCGGTGCCCCATTGCGCCCCGGAGTTGGCGATGTCCATCAGCCCCGAGTTGCCGATGAAGGTGAGATCGTGCTCGTACTGCCCGTGCGTGGTGAAGGGGTTCCCGCCCTGATCGTCGCCGTCTCCGTGGCAGTTCTCGACGATGCAGTAGGCGCTGGCCGTCAGATCGTTCAGGTGCCGCGCGTTCGACGACGTGCAGTCGCTCACGCGACCGTACAGGCTGTAGATCTGCTGCGTCAGGTAGCCCGCACCGCCGTAGAAGACCGTGGGCGGGTTCTCGACCGAGCAGCGTTCGGTCGTGAAGTGGGTGTTCCATCTGCGCATGATGACGGGCCACCAGGTGCGGCTGGCGTGCACGTCGGCGACATCGCAGTGGATCGCGTACTCGAAGGCGATCGGGTGCGATCCGGTGAGCTCGCGAGAGTCCGGGAAGGAGCCGTCCGTCGGTCCGTCGAAGGGCCCGGCCCCGAGGAACCGCATGTTCGAGATGCGCACCCCCGCGACCGGATCCACCTGCCGCCAGACGAGCTTTCGCCCCTTGTCGAGCGGCCAGCCGTTGAGGTAGTCGATCCGGATGTGGGTGCCGTCGATCTGCTGCGTCACCTGGACGAATCGCTGAAGCTCGCGCTCATCGGCCCCACCGCCGGCGACCGGATCGCACTGCACCGCCCACCAGGTGTCGACGGCGAACGTGGACGCATCGGGCACGGCGACCGCATCGGTCAGCTCCGGCCAGGCTTCCGCCAAAGTGTGCTCGACGGTGACGTCTCTGGATGCCCCGGTGAAGAACATCACCGCACCGAACGGGTTGTCGTGGGTGTTCGCCTCGATACCCTCCGTCGTGATCACATGACCGCCGAAGTCGATCTCGAGGTGGGAACGGGTGAAGCGGTGTCGCCGCTGGAAGAGCAGATCGGTGCTCGCCTCGATCCGCCGGACGCGGAGGTCGTTCACCAGGGCGTCGAGCGCGTCATCGGCCGCCGTCTCGGGCCCGGTGATGCCGAAGACCCGGAAGTCGACCGTGCCGTCATGCTGCAGCAGCCACGTGGTGCCGCGCTTTCCGGCAATCACCGTGCCGCCGTTGGCCGCGACGTCGGCCCCACCGCAGCCTACGTAGACGAGCAGCCCGGAGTCGCCGGGGGTCCGGTAGCCGGCGACGATGGCCACCTCGCCGTCGCGTGCCCGCAACCGGGACAGCTCGGAGACCGTCTCCGCGCGGAGGATGTCCTTCGCACCGGCCGCGACGGGAGCGGCCTGAGCGGTCGTCGCACCGGCGAGAGAGCCGGCAGCGCCGAGGGCGACCGCACCGAGTCCGGTCATGAGGGCGCGGCGACCCGTCGATCGCACACTCGCATCCAGTTCGGCGCGGGACATCACCGCACCCCGGACGTGGCGTCCGCTTTCAACTGCACCTCGGCCGGAACCGTGAAGTCCGCCCGTCGACTCAGCACGAACGCGATGCTCGCGCCGAGCAGGGTGAGCCCGGCGATGAGGAGCAGACCCCAGATCGCCGATCCGGTGGTCTCGCTGATCCAGCCGATCGCATACGGACCGGCGAAACCGGCCAGGTTGCCGACCGAGTTGATGAAGGCCAGCCCGGCAGCAGCCGCCGTGCCCGTGAGCACCATGGGCGGCAGGCTCCAGAACAGCGGTGTCGTCGAGAACAGGGCCGACATGCCGACGCACAGGGCGGCGAGCGCGAGGATCGGCGTGCCCTGGGCCGCGACCGCCGCGATGAGCGAGAGCGCGGTGATCGTGAGCGTGATGCCGATCTGCAGGGGGATGTTGCCCTGCTTCCTGGCTGCGCGCTCCCAGGGGAGCATCACGAGCGCGGCGCACAGGTTCGGCAGGGCGACGAGCCATCCGGTGGTGGAGTTGGAGAAGTCGCCCATGCTCTTCACGATCGTCGGCAGCCACATGCCCAGCCCGTACGCGCCGAACACGACGCCGAAGAAGAGCACGATCAGGGTCCACAGACGCCCGTTGCTGAACACCTCGCGCAGGCGCAGCCGCCCGTGCTTCTGCTCGGTGGCCGCGGTCTCGGCGGCCAGGGTGTCGTTGATCCACCGCTGCTCGGTCGGGTCCAGCCAGCGGGCGTCCTGCGGGCGGTCGGGCAGCCAGAAGAAGACGACGAAGGCGAGGATCACCGCGGGGATGCCCTGCAGCAGGAAGACCAGCTGCCAGCCGTCGAGGCCCCACATCCCGTGCAGTTCGAGCATCCAGCCCGACAGCGGTGCCGCGACCGCGTTCGCGATCGGGTTCGACAAGACGAACACCGCGAGCACCTGCGTGCGGTACTGCCGCGGGAACCAGAGCGTGAGGTACAGGAGCACTCCGGGGAAGAAGCCGGCTTCGGCGATGCCCAGCACGAAGCGTGCGATGGCGAACTGGGTCGCATCCTGCACGAAGGCCGTCAGAGCGGCGACCAGACCCCAGGAGACCATGATGCGCGCGATCCACTTGCGCGCACCGAAGCGCTCGAGCAGGAGATTGCTCGGCACTTCGAACAGCAGGTACCCGATGAAGAAAATGCCGGCGGCGAATCCGAAGGCCGCTTCGGTGATCTGCAGCGCCGCCGTCATCTCCAGCTTGGCGAAGCCCGCGTTGTTGCGGTCCATGTAGGCGACGAGATACAGCAGCCCGAGGAACGGGCCGAGGCGCCAGATCGCCTTCTTCATGGCGGAGGCCCCGACCTCCTCTGACGTGCGCGTATCGGGGGCGATTCCGTTCCCGGACATGACAACTCCTTCGTCATCGATGGACTGGCTTGCTATAGCATCTAGCAAAACCGGCGCCGTGTCCACTCATCCAGAAAATGCCATAGCATCGAGCGAACGAATGCGCGCCCGCTCGACGAGACGGAACCGCGGATCGAGAAGGGCACCGAATGCGCAGCGTCTCGGATCAGAACATCGCCGAACAGGTCGCAGACGAGCTGCGTGCTGCCATCCATTCCGGAGAACTCGCCCCCGGTGAGCGCCTCGTCGAACGCAAGCTCGCCGACCGGCTGGGCGTCAGCCACATCCCGGTACGCGAGGCACTGACCCGTCTCGCCGAGGAGCGCCTCATCACCCGGGAGCCCCGCCGCGGCGCCCGCGTCGCCCAGCTGAGCGCACAAGACTTCCAGGAGATCTCGAGCCTGCGGATCGTGCTCGAGCAGTTCATGGCGATCCGCGTGCAGGAGCGGTGGAACGAGGAATCCGCCGCCCGACTCGGTGCCATCATCCAGGCGATGGCGGATGCGGCACCCGGCGACATCGACGAGGTGCTGCGCCAGGACCGCCTGTTCCACGAGACGCTCGCCGACCTCGCCGAGCACCGCTTCCTCGACGAGTTGAGCGGCCAGCTGCGCGGACGCATCACCGGTTTCCTGCATGCCGCCAACGCCGCCCTCGACCCTGCCGAGCAGGAAGAGCATGTGCGCAGCCACCAACAGATCGTCGATGCCATCGCGAGCGGTGACCCGGAGCAGGCGCAGGCCGTGATCGCCGCGCACGTGACCAGGGCGGTCGAGCGCATCACCCCGTCGACCGACGCGGACACCCCGTGACCGCGCGCACGATCGTCCTCACCGGAGCCTCCGACGGGATCGGCGCGGCGGCCGCCCGCCAGCTCGCGTCGTCCCCGCATCGGCTCATCCTGGTGGGACGTTCGGAGGAGAAGACCCGTGCGGTCGCTGCGGAGACGGGTGCTGCGTGGTTCACCGCCGACTTCGCACGCCTCGATGACGTGCGGGCGCTCGCCACGAAGATCGCGGAGGCCGTCGGCGACGGCGGCATCCACGTGCTGGCGAACAACGCCGGTGGCATCTTCGGCGATCAGACCCCCACGGTCGACGGCTTCGAGAAGACCATGCAGGTCAACCACCTGGCGCCGTTCCTGCTCACGAACCTGCTGCGGCCTCAGCTGTTGAAGGCCGAGGGCGCGGTCATCAACACCTCCAGCATCGCGCACCGCCTGTTCGGCCACCTCGACGTGGACGACCTCGACAATCACCGCCGCTTCAGCGCGAACAAGGCCTACGGCGACGCGAAGCTCGCGAACGTGCTGTTCGCCAAGAGCCTGCACACGAAGTTCCACGCCGACGGGCTGAGTGCGGTCGCGTTCCACCCCGGCACCGTGCAGACGAACTTCGCTTCGGACTCGTCGAGCATCATGCGCCTGCTCTACCGCACACCGCTCAAGCACCTCATGCTCATCGGTGCCGACAAGGGGGGCGCGACCCTGCGCTGGTTCATCGAGGGCACCCCCGATGAGACATGGTTCTCCGGCGCCTACTACGACGAGCGTCAGCTGACCGCGAAGGTCAATCCGCAGGTGGATGACGCGGCCCTGGCCGAGGCGCTCTGGCAGCGCAGCGCCGAGCTCGTCGGCATCCCCTCCACCTAGTCCCGCCTCCTCCCGCCGCCTCGCTCCGGCACCTCTCCCGCCGCCTCCCCCGCAGGTGAGATTCGCCCTTCTCGCGCCCGGTCCACCGAATCGCCCATATACTTGCCACGGAAAGTAAGTCAGTGCTCGTGGAAAGGATTCGCCGTGGACCTGCATCGACTCTTCGATGATGTGATCCGCTTCGAGATGGAGATCTGGGAGGCGGTCGACCGACGTCTCCGCGCCGAGCATTCCCTGCCGCTGAGCTGGTTCGAGCCCATGCGGGCCATCGCCCGGATCGAGAACTGCCGGGCTTCCGACATCGCGACCGAGCTCTCGATCACCGAGGGCGGCACCAGCAAGCTGGTCGCTCGCATCGAAGCAGCGGGCTATTGCGAGCGCACACCGAACCCCGACGACCGGCGGGCCTCGTTCATCACGCTCACGCCGGCGGGCGAGGACATGTTGACGATCGCGACCCAGACCTTCGGCAGAGAACTGGAGCCGTGGTTCCAGAGCGTCTCCGCCGACGACCTTCAGCACTTCGCCACCACTCTCGCCACCCTTCGGGTGCGCAAGCCCATACCGACGACAGGAGTCACCCCATGACCGAGATGATGCGCGCGATCGTGCTCGACGCACCCGGCCCCGTTGAGGCCCTCACCATCCGCGAGCTGCCGATCCCGACACCGAGTGAGGGCTGGGTGCTGATCCAGGTGAAGGCGTTCGGCTTGAACCGCTCCGAACTCCACACCCGACTCGGCCTGGCGGAGGGCGTCACCTTTCCCCGCGTGCTCGGCATCGAGGCGACCGGAGTCGTCGTCGAGGCGCCCGGGGGCGAATTCACCCCCGGCCAGCAGGTCGTGGCGGTGATGGGCGGGATGGGACGCGCGTACGACGGCGGATACGCGGAGTACACCTGCGTTCCCACGACCCAGGTGATCGCTTTCGAGAGCGACCTCGACTGGGGCACCCTCGGCGCCCTGCCCGAGATGCTGCAGACCTCGTACGGATCGCTCACCGTGGGGCTCGACGCTCAGCCGGGCCAGTCGATCCTGATCCGCGGCGGCACCTCGTCGATCGGGATGGCGACCGCGGTGCTCGCGAAGCAGCGCGGGATGACGGTCTTCTCGACCACACGCAACCCCCGCAAGGCCGAGGCGCTCACCCGCATCGGCGTCGACCACGTGCTCATCGACGACGGCGACGTGCAGGCGCAGGTCAGAGCGATCCTGCCCGAGGGCGTCGACACGGCTCTCGAGCTGGTCGGCACGCCGACCCTGCCGGACACCCTCCGCTCGACGCGCGTGCACGGCGTGGTCTGCTTCACCGGGATGCTCTCGAACGAGTGGACCGTGAAGGACTTCTACCCCATCGAGTACATCCCCCGCGGCGTGCGCCTCAGCGCGTACGGCGGAGGCGCGGCCGACCTGCCGCCGGCTGTGCTCCAGGGCTTCCTCGATGCGGTCGCGGCCGGCGAGGCCACCGTGCCGATCGACCGCGTCTATGCCTTCGACCAGATCGCCGAGGCGCACACCGCGATGGAACAGGGCACCGCCGTCGGCAAGCTGGTCGTCGTCACCGGCCTCTGACCCGACACCCCCACACCCCACACCCCGCCGAGTGCACGGGATGCTGCCGAGTGCACGGCTTCTTCACGTCGAGAAGCCGTGCACTCGGCAGCATCCCGTGCGCTCGGCGGCATCCGCTGCACTCGCGCCAGGAAGCGCGCCCGGCTCAGACCCTGAGGTTCGCCGTGTCGACGACGCGCGGGCCCTCGGCGGGGAAGGCCGTGCGCGTGACGCCCGACTCGACGTTGCCGGTGTGCACCAACGTGGACGAGGCGCCGAACGCGGCATCCGCCAGCTCCAGCGCCCCGCCCTCGAAGCGGTTGCCGACCGCGCGGTAGTGAGTCGCGCCCTTCGTGACCGCGACGTGCGTCGCCGCCCCCTCCGCGCGGAAGGTGCTGTCGGAGAGCGTCAGATGCAGCTCGCCGTCGCCGGTCCGGGAGACGCCGGTGCCGCCCTTGACCGCCACGTCCGATCCCGCGATCTCCACGGCCTGCCGCTCTCCTCTGGCCGCGGCGATACGGGCGTTGCGGAGTGTCGATCCCTCGAACCGCAGACGCTCCGACGACGAGGCGATCGGCGCGGCATCGTCAGCCGCCGTGAGCGTCGATCCCCGGAACGTGACCGCTCCGGCTCCCGCGATCTTCATGCCGCCGACCCGGTCGAGCACCGTGTCGACGAACGTGACGGGTGTCTTCACCGTGGCGTTGGTGAGTTCTCCCGGCGCGACGAACGTGAAGTGCGAGTCGGCGATCACCGTCGGCCGTGCGGAATTGTCGGACGCCTGCGTGATCACGAGGGTGTCGGATGCCGTGCACCCGCGCAGCTGCGCGCCGTCGGCGTTGATCCACAGCATGCCGGAGCCGGCGAGCGAGGGCTTGCCGATCACCTGCACGTCTTCGAGCGTGAGGTCGGTGATGCGCACACGGGCGACGAACCACGAGCACACGTGCTTGCGCACCGTGATGCGCTTGGCCGCCGAGCCCCAGGCCGCACCGGAGTTCGCGAACGTCATGAGACCGGAATTGCCGGTGTACGTGAGGTCGTGCTCGTACTGCCCGTGGGTGACGAACGGACCCTGGTCGTCACCGTCGCCGTGGCAGTTCTCGACCAGGCAGTAGGCGCTCGCGGTGAAGTCGTTCAGGTGCCGGGCGTTCGCGGTGTGGCAGTTGGCGACGTATCCGTAGAGGCAGTAGATCTGCTGCGTCAGGTAGCCGGCCCCTCCCCAGGTGACCGAGGTCGGGTTCTTGAGCGTGCAGCTCACGGTCGAATAGTAGGTGTTCCACCGGCGCTGGATGAGCGGCCAGAAGGTCCCCGTGCCGTCGATGTGGTCGACGTCGCAGCGCACCGCGTACTCGAACGCCAGCGGGTGCGATCCCGTGTACTCGTCGGTACCGGTGCCGAGGAACTTCAGGTTCGACACCGTCACGTCCTGCACCGGCACGACCCGGCGCCAGGTCATCGTGCGGTCCTTGCCCAGCGGCCAGCCGTTCTTGTAGTTGATGCGGATGTGCGTGCCGTCCACGATCTGCGTGACCTGCACCATGCGCTGCAGCTCGCGCTCCCAACGACCCGACAGCGCGTTCACCTCTGCCGCGTACCACTCGCCGACAGCGAAGAACGACGAATCGGCGACCGGGAAGATGTCGCCGAGATCCGGCACCACCTCGCCGAGCTTCGCCTCCTGCACCGCATCGGTCACCTCGCCGCGGAAGAACATGACCGCCGCGAACGGATCGTCTTTGCCGGCGTTCTCGATGCCGACCGTGGTCATGAGGTGTCCCCCGAAGTCGAAGGCGATGTTCGACCGTGAGAACGTGTGGCGGCGCACGAAGTTGAGGGGGCTGTGCCCCTCGATGCGGTGGATGCTCGCGTCGTTCACCATGGCGTCGAGGGCGTCGTCGGCGTTCACGCTCGCATCCATGATCCCGAACATCCGGAAGTCCACGACCCCGCCGTGCACGAGCAGCCACGCTCCGCCCTTCGGGGCCGCCAGCACGGTGCCGCCGTTGGCCGCCGGAGCGTCCTTCTTCACGAAGCGGTACAGCCCGGCACCCCCGTCGCCGGCTGCGGCGTAACCGGTCGTGCGGACCAGATCACCGTCCTTGCCCTTGCGCTTCACGAGCGTGGTCGCCGTGCCGCCGTTCGCCACCGACGACGATCCCGAATCTCCCTGCGTCACGATCGGGCCGGCAGCCTGCGCCGGAGTCTGCGCGCTGACGGCCGCCACGCCTCCGATCGCCGCCGCACCGAAGCCGGCGAGCAGCATGCGCCTGCTGCGCAGGGTCGCGGTCGGGCTCTCGAGAGCGGCCGTCTCCTTCTGGGTCGTGCTCATCTTCTGGGTCATGCTCATCCTCCTTGCGGCGTCATCGCCGCGGTCAGGCGTCCGGTCCTTCGGCCGGGCCGCATCATCCGATCGATCCCCCGTCCCCAGCGCTTCTCCGAGCGAGGCGCTCAGAAGTAGTCGCCCGCCGTGAAATGGCGGATGCCGTCGAGCCGCGGCGCACGCCGCAGCGCACGGATCATCCCGGTGCGGTCGTCCTGCCGCACAGCCTCGGGCGCAAAGGCGCGGAGCGCGCGATCCTCCTCCGGCAGGGCGGGAACGGCGAGCTCGCACGATGTCACCCCGGCGGAGTGCCAGTCGACGGCGATGGCGGAGAGCAGCTCATCGCGCACCTCGTCGCCGTCCATTCCCGGGAGCACAGCGCTCTCCAGGAGCGTGCCGATCCCGCCGCGACGCTCGGCGACCGCGTAGCCGAGCACCGTCGACCCCTCGGTCCGGCAGTACAGCGTCGCACCCCGCATCCGCACCTCCGCCATCGCCCTGTCGCGGTCACCACGCACCGGGGCGAGCACGACCCTGCCCGCACGTGAGCACTCGTAGACCTCGCACAGCGGGCGGAAGCTCCCGAGTCCGACGGTCGCGCGCTCGACTCGCGCATCGGTCCCGGCCGACACGGGTGCCGTCCAGGAGCCGGCCAGAGTGCGCGCCATGGAGAAGGTGTCGAAGCCGCTGGACCGATACACCTCCGGGGTGCCGGTGAACAGCAATGCCCAGTCGGCGTCGCCGCCCGTCTGCAGGGTCGCCGCCACGAGTCGACGGGCGAGGCCCTGTCCTCGCGCCCGCTCGGCCACCGCGACGCTGCCGATCGCGTGCACCTCGGCGACGCCATCGGACTCGCGCAGCTGCTTGGGCAGACCGTAGATCGAACCGCACAGGCCGTCATCGTCCTCGGCGACGAGTGTGTGCGCGAGCCGCTCCTGATCGATGAGCCACTGGTCGGGGGCGAGCGGCGGCGTGAACGCCTGCGCCCACAGCGCGGTGAGCGCGGTCTGATCCTCGGCCCGAGCCGCACGGATGATCGGTGCACTCATGCGTCGCTCCGGGCGATCTCGGCCGCGCGGATCGTGTTCGCCACGACCACCCGCGACTCGCCCCAGGGAGCCACGGTCGCCCCGCGCGGTGCCGCATCGAGCAACGCGTGGATCAGGTCACGGAACCCCAGCGTCTCGTTCGGCCCCTCACCCTGATCGCCCCCCGCGTCCTGATCGCCGTCCACGTCGAGCGAGACCGAACGGATGCCGGCGGCCGTCACCACCTCCGCTCCGTACGCATCCGCGCCCGGCGTCCCCGTGACGAGCACCTGCACCGGCACTTCGCGCTCCGCGCCGGGAACCCGCAGCAGACCCTCGATGCCCGCAGCATCCTCCGACGCGCTCGTCGATCCGGGGCGCGTGCGCGTCCAGCCGGACCCCGAGACGAGAGCCGCCCCGGGCAGCAGCACATCGACCATCTCCCAGGCGTGCACCCCGACCGTCACGGCCGTACCGCCACCGCGCCGCGGGTCGTCCTGCCACGCCCGGTCCGGCAGTTGGAAGGCGGCATTGTCGTGCTGTGCGTGCACGCGGAGCGCGAGCACATCCTCGCCCCCGATCTGCCCGGCCAGCGCGACGAGCGCCGGAGCGAAGCGCAGGACGGAGCTCGTGCCGACGGGGGCCGACGATGCCGTCAGCACGCGGTCGATCTCGGCGAGTCGAGCCCCGGTGGGGGCGATCACCTTGTTCACGAACACCGGAGCGTCTCGGCTGCCGAGCAGGTGCAGAAAGCCCCGGACATCGTGCGGGCGCGGTGTCGCGATGACCAGGTCGGGACGCAGCGCCGTCAGCAGATCGACCGAGGCCACCACCGCGCCACCGAAACGCAGGGCGAACTCCTCGGCCGCCCCCGCATCCGCATCGTGCACCCCGACGACTTCGGCACCGAGCGCGCGAACGTTCGCCGCGTCGCTGTAGGGGTGCGAGTGCGCGAGTCCGGCGAAGGCCACACGCAGCGGCGTGCCGGTCATGCCATCGACGACAGCTGGTCGCGGGAGACGGCGTGCGCGAGGGGACGCCCCGCGGCGAAGGCCTCGACCTCGTCGGCGACGATCCGCCCCTGACGCCGTCGCCCCTGGGTCGTCCCGGCGGCGCGGTGCGGGGTGACCAGCACTCCGGGAAGCGCGCGGAACGGGCTGTCCGCGGCGAGCGGCTCCTCGTCGAACACGTCGATCGCGGCGCCCAGCCGTCCCCGCTGCAGCTCGTCGATCAGCGCCGCCTCATCGACGATCCAGGAGCGCGCGGTGTTCACGAGCCCCGCGCCGTGGGGCATCAGCGCGAGTTCCCGCCGACCGATCAGGTGGTGGGTCTCGGGCAGGGTGGGGGCGTGCACCGCGACGATCCGGGCACGCTGGAGTGCCTCGTCGAGCGGGACGAGTGCGGCTCCGAGAGCGGTGGCCGCCTCCGCATCGATGGTCGGGTCGACCAGCAGCGGCTCGGCGCCGAGCACCCGGATCAGTTCGAGGTAGGCCCGCCCGGTGCGGGACGCCCCGATCACCGCGATGGGGGTGCCGAGGATCTCGCGCTGCACGCCCACGGCATCCGCGTCGTACCAGCCGTCGCCGGCGCGCAGGGCGTTGTGCATCTCGGGCACCCGGTGCAGCAGGGCGAGCGTGAAGGTGAGCGACACCTCGGCGACCGGCCGCGCCATGCCCGCACCCGCCTGGGTCACGACGACACCGCGGTCGAACAGCTCATCGGTCGCGAAGGGCTTGATCGTCGCACCGGTGTGTGCGATCAGCTCGAGCTTCGGCAGCGCCGCGAGCACTGCCGCGTCGAAGGGGCCGACGCCCCAGCTCGTGATCACGACGCGTGCGGCGCCGAGCTCTGCCTCTGCGAGTCGATCGACCCGTGCGAACCCGCCGCCCAGACCCGCGGCGACCGCACGGAGGCGTTCGGCATCCGCGTCGGAGAAGAACTCCGTGAAGAGCTCCTCCGAGACGACCGCGACCACGGTCGGCGCACTCATGCCCACGCTCATCTCGACACTCACCGCAACACTCACCTCAACCAGGTCTCGAGGTTCTCGGCGATGAAGGCGTCGTCGTTCAGATCGGGATACGCGAGACGCACCCGCGCGATCTCCTCCGCCTGCCCCGGCGAGAGACCCTCGGCGGGGTCGAGGCACCAGGTGCCATCGAGCAGCCCCTGCTGGCGGAGCATCTCATGCACGCCGGCGATGACGCCGTGGAAATCGTTGCCCGGATCGAACACCGCCTGGTTCACGTCGACCATGTCGGAGGCGATGAGGCCCAGCTCGCGGTAGGCGTCCTCGTCTCCCCCCATCGCCCGCTGTGCGCGTTCGAGCAGCGAGACGGCGGCACGTGTGCCCACGGCCCACTGGCCGAGCAGCCCACCGACGAACCGCAGGGTGCGCGGACCGGTCGGCGAATCCACGTGGAACTCGGAGAGCAGGTCGGCCACGATCGCGTCGTCGTTGCCGGTGTAGAGAGCGATCTCGTCGGCACGGCCGGAGGCGGCGACCCCGCGCACCAGCTCCAGCGTGCGGTAGCGGTCGAAGGGAGCGGCCTTGACGGCGACGACGGCCGGGATCGAGGCGAACTCGCGCCAGAAGTCGCGATCGAGCACAGGTCCACCGATCGCCGTCTGCAGGTAGAAGCCGACCACCGGCAGCACCTCGCCCACCGCGCGGGCGCGTTCGAGCAGAGCCCGCTCGTCGGCACCGGCGACGCGAGGGCTCACGAGCACGGCGTCGTAGCCCAGGTCGCGGGCGAGCTCCGCTTCGGCGACCGCCTGGGTCGTGCCACCGGCGACACCGGCGATGCGCACCACGTCGGCATCCGCGCGGGCATCCAGCTCCTCCGCGGCGAGCGCGAGGACCGGTTCGAACAGGGCGTGCTCCGGATCGCGGATCTCGAACTGGGTCGTGTGCACCCCGACCGCGATGCCTCCGGCCCCGGCGTCGAGGTAGTAGCGGGTGAGCGCGCGCTGACGGCGTTCGTCGATGCGTCGCTCGGCGGTGAGGGCGAGCGGATGCGCCGGGATCACGGCGCCACGGGCGAGGGTCGCCGCGGCCTCCGGGCGCAGAGGGGGAACGGTCATCAGAACTTCCCGTCCCGCACGGCCCACTTGGTCGGCTTGGCGATCATCGGCAGCTCCTTCTCGATCCAGTCGGCCTGGAGGCCGATCAGGGTCTCGGCGGAGACCGCCGGGTATCCGAACAGCGCCATGCACCGGCGGGCGTCGCTGAGCAGCGCAGTGGGCTGCGGCTCGTCGACGATCTCGACCTCGCGGTCGAACAGGGTGCCGAAGCGACGGGCGATCGATTCCACGCTCAGCAGCTCCGGGCCGGTGAGGTTGATCGTGAAGGGGTCGGTCGAGGCGTGCACGAGGCTGCGCAGCACGACCTCGTTCGCGTAACCCTGCCAGATCACGTTGACGTTGGCGGTGGCGACCGACACGGGCTGTCCCGCATGCACGGCGCTGCCGATGTCGGCGAGCACGCCGTAGCGCAGGTCGACGGCGTAGTTCAGGCGGATGATCGCGACCCTGGTGCCGCGCTCCTGCGCCCCGAACTCGAAGACGCGCTCACGTCCCAGGCACGACTGCGCATACTCGCCGATGGGTGCGGGCTGCACCTCTTCAGACGCTCCACCCGAAGCCGCAGGAAGGAACGGGTAGACGTTGCCGGTCGAGAGCACCGAGATCGCGCTGTCGCGGTAGCGGCGGGCGACGCGGTCGGGCAGCGCGGCGTTGACTTCCCACGCCCACGACGCGTTGGTCGCGGCGCCGAACTTCGCACCGACCATGAACACCACGTTCGGGGCATCCGGGAGGGATGCGAAGTCGTCGTTCTCGATCAGGTCGAACGGGACGACCTTCACCCCGGCGCTCTCCAGGCGCTCGCGGATCGCGGCGTCTCCGAAGCGGGAGACGGCGTAGACCGTGTCGCCCTGGCGTCCGGCGGCATCCATCCCGCGGCGCGCGAGCATCGCCAGGGTCGGACCCATCTTGCCGCCGGCGCCGAGGATCACGAGGTCGCCCGCACCGCGTGCGAGATCGGCGATCAGCGCGGCGCTCGGTGTCGCGAGCGCCTCCTCGAGTTCCGCCTCGGAAGTGAACTGGTGCTGAGTCATGTGGTGCTTTCCCTTCTTCTCAGCCCTTGATGCCCGTACCGGCCACGCCCTCCTGCACGTACCGCTGAGCGATGAGGTACGCGAGGAAGATGGGCAGCAGTGCCACGACGGATCCGGCGAGCATGGTGCTCAGCGGCACGTTCTGCTGCTGCAGCGACGAGATGCCGACGGTGAGTGTGAACATCGCGTTGGACTTCGCGATGATGAGCGGCCACAGGAAGTCGTTCCAGTGCCACAGGAAGACGAAGATGCCGAGCGTCGCCAGGATCGGCTTGCACAGCGGCAGCACGATCCGCAGGAAGATGCGGAACTCCCCGGCGCCGTCGATGCGTGCGGCCTCGAACAGCTCGTCCGGCAGCCCCTGGATGAACTGCCGCATCAGGAACACGGCCTGTGCGTTCGCGAGCGACGGCAGGATCAGGCCCCAGTACGTGTCGACGCCACCGAGGTTCGCCATCAGGATGAACGTCGGGATGAGGGTGACATGGAACGGCACCATCACCATCGCGAGGAACGACCAGAACATCACCTCCTTGCCGCGGAAGCGCTTCTTGGCGAACGCGTAGCCGGCGAGCGCCGAGAGGAAAAGCACCGCGACGACCGAGACGAGCGAGTAGATGAGGGTGTTGCCGAGCCAGCCGAGGATGTTCTGCCCGGCGAGCACCTGCTCGTAGGCGTCGAACGAGATGTCCTGGAAAGGCAGCAGGGAACCCGGGAGCTCGACGACCATGCCGGGCTTCAGGCTCAGCACGACCATCGCGTAGAAGGGGAAGAAGCTGAGGATGCCGGCCAGGCTCAGCCAGATCCATCGCCCCACGATCCCCCAGCCGGTGGGCTGCAGCGCGCGGTAGGCGCGGCGCTGCTTCGTCGACGTCTTCGGCGGCGTCGCCGGGGTCTGGGTCGGCGGCTGCAACAGAGCGGTCATTTCTGCTTTCCGATCACCAGGCGCTGGATGAGCGCGACGACGAGGGTCATGACGAACAGGGCCACACCGATCGCGGCCGCGTAGCCGTAGTCGAAGTAGCGGAAGCCCTGGTCGTAGAGCATGTAGACGAGCGAGTAGCTGGCGTTCGCCGGCCCGCCCTGGGTCATCACGTAGATGACGTCGAACACCTGGAACGCGGCGGTCGTCTCGATCACCGCCAGGAAGAAGAACGTCGGCCGCAGCACCGGGAGGATCACGTAGCGGAAGCGCTGCCAGGCGTTGGCGCCGTCCATCAGCGCCGCCTCTTCGAGCTCGCGCGGCACGTCCTGCAGCGCGGCGATGAGGATCATCATCCCGTAGCCGAATCGCGACCAGACGCCGACGACGACGATCGCGGGGATCACCAGGACGGTGCTGCCGAGCCAGGATCCGCCGAGACCGAGGGGCGCCATCAGCGCCGACCAGGGTCCGTTCGCGGAGAAGATCCAGACGAAGATCGACCCGGCCAGCACGAGCGAGGTGATGACGGGGAGGAAGAAGATCGAGCGGAAGAAGCGTGCGCCGCGGAAGGCCTGACGCACGCCGAGGGCCATCACGGTCGAGAGCACCAGCGCGATCGGCACGGCGCACACCGTGTAGATGAGCGTGGTGCCCATCGCCCGCCAGAACAGCGGGTCGGCGATCATGCGCTGGAAGTGGTCGAGACCCCGCCACGAGATCTCACCGGTGATGTCGTAGTCGAAGAAGCTCAGCGCGACTCCGGCGATGCTCGGGCCGAAGCGGAAGGCGATGAACAGGAGGAAGGCGGGGAGCACGAACAGGAACGCGATCCGCGCCTCTCGTCGTGCGAGCACCCGCGTGACCCGCCCTGCGGGCTTCTTCGCCGTGGTTGCCGTCGTCATCAGTGGTACCTCACGTGGGGGGAGTGAAGGGGTGCGGGGGCGTGCGGGGTTCGGGCTCCGCACGCCCCCGAGGTGTTACTTCTTGACCAGCGGCGCCGCGGCGGTCGCGGCATCCTTCAATGCGTCCTCCGGCGACTTGTCGCCGAGGAGCGCTGCCTGGATCTCCGGGGCGAGCACGCCCATCAGCGCACGGGACGAGGCGTTGAGCTCGCCGACCGTGGTGTCGGGAACATACTTCTCGACCTCGCCGAGCAGCGGGTCGTCCGCGTACAGCGGCTCGGTGGTGCTGAGTGCGGAGAAGTAGCCGGCGGCCTTGAGGTACGGCTCGACGACGTCGGCGCCGGTGGCGTACTCGACGAACTTCGCCGCCGCGTCCTGCGCCTTGGAGCCCTTGAGCACCGAGAGCGATCCGACCGTGCCGTAGGCCACGGACTCCTTCTCGGTCAGCGGCGCCATGACCTTGACGTTCTCCTCGCCCCAGAAGGGCACGACCTCGTTGACCGCGTTGTTCCACGTGCACGCGACCTTGCCCTGGGCGACGGCGGTCTGCTCGAGCGGGACGTTGGTGGTGAGCGCCTCGGGGTCGAGAGCACCCGCCTCGGCCAGGTCGGTGAGGAAGGTGAGCGCCTGCACGCCTTCCTTGCTGTCGAAGCCGACGTCGCCGTCCTTCGTGTAGACCTCGCCACCGGCCTGCCACAGCAGCGGGTAGTAGGTGAGGTTGAGGGTGTTCTCCGCGGATGCCGGGTAGTTCAGGGCGTACATGCCCTTCTCGGTGAACCGGGGGGCCATCGCGGTGACGTCGTCCCAGGTCTCGGGGTACTCGGTGACGCCCGCGGCCTCGAACGCGGCGGCGTTGCAGATGAGCGGCTGCGCGCTGGTGAGGATCGGGGCTCCGAGGATGTCGCCGTCGAGCGTGACCGACTTCTTCACGTTGGGCAGCAGGTCGTCCTGACGCTCCGCGCTCAGCAGGTCGTTGAGCGGGGCGATCGACTTCTGGTACGCCGCGAGCTGATCGGGGATCAGGTAGACCACGTCGGGCCCCTTGCCTGCCGCGATCGCGGTCTGGAGAGCCTCGTCGCGGTTCGCCCACGGGAAGATCTCGTACTTCACGTTGATGTTCTCGTTCTGCTTCTCGAAGTCGGCGATCGTCGAGTCCCAGAAGTCCTTGTGCACCGCCTCGTCGGCGATGACCGGGTAGAGCCAGACGGTGATGTCCTGCTCTCCCTCTGCGGTGTTGCCTCCGCCGGCCGAACATCCGGCCAACAGGGTGGAGGCCGCGATTCCCGCGACGACGCCGGTGATCTTGCTGACGCGCATGGTGCTCCTTTGCTTATACCGTGCTGAGTACGGTTCATTATGACACTGCAATGGGATAATTCGTCAAGTACAAGTTCTCAGAGCCATGTTTCCGCCGTGTTTCCCGTTCGAGAACATCAAAGCTTGATCTGAGAATTGGGTGTGCTAATTTGATCGCACCCGACGACGGAGATGAGGAAGGGACCGCACATGGCCGTGAACAGCCCGCTCTCGATCGTCGCGCGATCCGCTCTGCAGCTGCGCGACTCAGGGCCCGCGACCGTGAACGATCTGTCCCGCTCGCTCGAGATCTCGCGCACGTCGGTCGAGAACGCGGTGACCGTGCTGGCCGACTCGGGCCTGATCGTCGACGCCCCCGCCCAGAACGGCGGCGGTGCCGGTCGCCCCGCCCGTCGCTATTCGTTCCACGGTGCCGCCGGGACCGTCGTGGGCGTCGACATCGGTGTCGCGAGCGTTCGCGTCGTGCTCGCCGATCTGTCAGGGGTCGTGATCGCGCAGCGCAGCTACTCCGGTGTGGCCGAGCAGCTCGACGGCGCAGCCAAGCTCGCGGCCGTGATCGACGACGTGCGCCGCACCCTCTCGGTCGTGTCGATCCCCGCATCGAAGGTACGAGCGGTCGGGGTCTCGCTCCCCGGCATCGTCGACGATGCGGGACGCGTGACCACCTCGGTCGTGATCCCCGAATGGTCGGGCATCGACATCGGCTCGCAGCTCCGGCACGCGTTCGGCTGCCCCGTCGCGGTCGACAACGGGGTGCGGCTCGCGGCCGTCGCCGAGCACCATCTCGGGGTCGCGCAACTCGTCGACGACGTGATCTACCTGTCCGTCGGCAACCGGATCGCGATGGGACTGATCCTCGGCGGACGACCGCGCCGCGGCATCCACAACGCCGCGGGCGACATCGGCCGCCTCGCCTTCCGCGGGCTGAACACCGAGACGGGCCAGATCACGTGGCGCACCGCCCCGACCGCCGCCGAGGTGTTCGCTCTGGCCCGCGGGGGCGATCACGCCGCACAGCAGGAGCTCGACGCCTTCATCGACGAGCTCGCGCACGGCATCGCCACCCTGACCATGACGGTCGACCCCGCCATGATCGTGATCGGCGGCGGGCTCTCCGCCGCGCACGAGCAGCTGCTCGATCCGCTCCGGGCGGCCCTGCCCGGCCACCTGGGCCTGCCCTTCCAGGTGCCGATCGCCGAAGCACGGCTGGGCGCCGAAGCCGCCGCGCACGGAGCCGTCGTGCATGCGTTCCAACGGCACGCCGCCGAGATCTACGGCATCGAGGACATGCCGGCGCCGCCCATCACCCCGCGGCCGCTCGAACCGGCGGGGGCGGAAGACACCGTCATCGACACAACCGAGGAGAAGCAGTGAGCACGTTGAAGGTCGGACTCATCGGCGCGGGCGGCATCTCCCGCGTGCATGCCGACGCCTGGCGGGCGCTCGGGGCGGAGGGGTACGTCACCTCTCTCGTCGGAGCGGAGGAGATCGCCGAGGAGTACGGATTCGAGCTCGTGCCCGACGTCGACACCCTCATCGGGCTGGTCGACATCGTCGACATCGTGACCCCCAGCAGCACCCACGCCGACTTCGCGCAGCGCGCCATCGCCCGGGGACTCGACGTGATCTGCGAGAAGCCGCTCGCGGCGACGGCCGAAGCCGCGGCGACCGTGGCCCGATCCGCCGAAGAGGCCGGGGTACGGCTCTTCCCGGCCCACGTCGTGCGGTACATGGGCGAATACGCCCAGATCAAGGCCGGCATCGACGCCGGTCGCATCGGCACGCTCGCCGTGCAGCGGTTCAGCCGTGCCGGCTCCGCCCCGCAGACGCCGTGGTTCTTCTCCGAACGCGCGGGCGGGGGCGTCATCCGCGACCTGATGATCCACGACATCGACCAGGCCGTCTGGTTCGCCGGTCCCGTCGCGAGCGTCTACGCAGTGCAGAACCCGCCGACGATCGACGACCGCGTTCCCGCCCCCGTCACGTCGCACGTGGTGCTCACGCACCGCAGCGGCGTCATCAGCCACATCCACGGCAGCTGGGTCGCTCCGGGCATGCCGTTCCGCACGAGCGTCGAGGTGTCGGGCTCCGAGGGGCGCCTCCGCTACGACAGCGCCGAGGACCATGCGCTGCGCACCGACGCCGTGCTCCCCGCGGGCGACGCCGACTACCTGCCGCCGATGTCTCCGCAGGAGAGTCCGTACTACGCCGAGATCGCCGACTTCGTCGCCGCGCTGCGCGAGGGGCGGGAGGCGAGGGTCAGCCCTGCGGACGGCATCGAGGCGGTCGCCGTCGCCGAGGCCGCATACGCGTCGATCGCTTCCGGCGCCCCCGTGGCGCTGTCCGAACACCGCGCTCCTGAACATTTCGCGCCCGATGCCGAGGAGGCCGCCCGATGACCGCTTCCGCCCCGCTGCGCATCGCCGTGCTCTCGTTCGCGCACACGCATGCCCTCAGTTATGTGCACGCGCTGCAGACGATGCCGGGAGTGGAGCTGATCGCGGCCGACCCCGACGGCGCTTCGGCTCCCGACGACGCCCCTCGCGGCGCAGACCTCGCGTCCGAGCTGGGCGTCGCCTACGTCGAGACCTACGACGACGCCTTCGCCTGGAAACCGGATGCGGTCGTGATCGCCGCCGAGAACTCCCGGCATCGTGCCCTCGTCGAGCGCGCGGCCGCGGCCGGGGTGCACGTGCTCTGTGAGAAGCCTCTGGCCACGACGGTCGCCGACGCGATCGCGATGCGCGAGGCGTGCGACCGCGCCGGCGTGATCCTGATGGTCGCCTACCCGGTGCGGTTCGCGCCGAGCGTGCGCGAGGCGATCGCCGAACTGCGCAGCGGCCGTCTCGGCACGGTCCTCGGCGTCACCGGCATCAACAACGGCAAGCTGCCGCAGGATCGTGCCTGGTTCACCGATCCGGAGCTGGCCGGAGGCGGCGCACTGGTCGACCACGTCGTGCACTGCGCCGACCTGCTCGACGAACTGCTGGGTGAGCGCGCCCAGTCGGTCCGCGCCGTGTCCAACAGCATCCTGCACGCGCAGAGCGAACTCGACGTCGAGACCGGCGGACTCGTGACCATCCGGTACCCGAGCGGGGTCATCGCCACGATCGACTGCTCCTGGAGCTGGCCGATGAGCTCGGCCACCTGGGGTGGACTCACCCTGCAGGTCGTCGCCGAGCGCGGCACGGTCACGGTCAGTCCCTTCGCCAAGGGGGTCGCCGGGCACGATGCGCACGGCGAGACCTGGAGCCCGGTCGGCGCCGACCTCGACGCGCTGCTGCTCGACGAGTTCGTGCGCGCCGTGCGCGAGGGGCGCCAACCGCAGCCCGACGCCGGCGTGGGCATCCGCACGGTCGAGATCGCCACGGCCGCGCAAGCCTCCGCCGCCCGCGGCGGCGCGGTCGTCGCCCTCTGACGCGCCTCGCGACGGACGATAACCAGAGCCGCGGACACAGCCGTCACGAGCTCACCCGAACCGAGCGGTGAGCTCGTGAACCTGGTCACGGTTGATCGTGCAGGTCCCGGCGTGCGACAGCACTCCGTCTGGCGTCGTCTACTCCTTGCAGAAGTAGGCGACGTCGGAGGCGAACGCGGTCCCGCGCTCCGCAAGCTCCTGGGATATCTTCGTCGCATCCGACCCGGCCGGCAGCGCCCTGATATCCACTGCGTACCCGTCCATGGCTGTCGCGTAGTCGGGAGTCAGACCGGAGTCGACATCCTCTTGTCCGCTGATGAACGCCTCACGGATCTTGTCGACCAGCGAAGCCGCAGCTGCGGGGTCGGACTTGACGAGTTCGGAAGCCCTCTCGAGATCAGGCACCACGTCGGCGGCGACCTTCTTGAGAGCCGTGCACATGGCGAGCTCCGCAGTGCTGAGGGTGCTCGCCGACGTGCTCGTCGGTGCCCCCGTGGGCGACCCTGCGGGTGCACCCGAGGAACTGGTGCACGCGGCAAGCAGACCCGCAGCCAGAACCAGTCCACCGAGAGCTGCTGCTGTCTTCGTCTTCATGAGATGACCTCCGGTCCTCGACGTTCGCATCATCCGGATGGACACTCACTGAGCGTGATGCGTAACGTGTTACGCGATCATCCCTGAACCGGACTATGCATCTGCCGAGGCCGCGAGCGAACGGCCGGTCGGAGCGCTCCCGACCGGCCTTCCTCGACGCTCCCGCCTCGGTCCGCGTCAGCTCACGTGTCCGTTCAGATCAGCTCACGTCGTGGCGAGCCCCGCGGCGCCCGCGGAGGACGAGCCCTGCACCGACGGCGATGACCAGCACGGCGCCCACGATGCCGCCGATCGCGACTCCGCCTCCCGTGGTCGCAAGGCCGGCAGCGGGGGGCGGGACCCGGTCGTGCGTGGTCGTGCAGGCGGTGCTGCACCCCGGGCTGGTGACCGTGTTGACCAGGTCACCGTCGCCGCGCGTTCCCACGGTCACCGAATACGTGATCGTGACCACGTCGCCCACTGCCAGGTCGCCTCTCCACGAGAGCGTCCCCGCGGCCGCGTCGAAGGATGCGGCACCGGCAGAAGCGGAGGCATCACCGTTGTAGGCGGCGTCGTCCAGCACCTCGGCGAGATCATCCTCGAGCACCGCTCCGGGAACGGACGCCAGACCGCGTTGGGTCACCGTGAGCGTGTAGGCGATGACGGAACCCGCCGCCACCGAGCTGCCAGACCTGGGGTCCGACTCCTTGGTCACGATGTAGCCGCCGACCGGTGTCTCCGTGGTGTCCGGAGGGGTGATGACAGGGGGCTTACCCGGGGGCGTGCCTGTCCCCGTCGCCGTGTTGACCACCGCGCCCGCGGCGAGATCGGCCGGCGTGATCGTATAGGGCCGGTCCGCCGTGCACACCACCGACTCCGCCGGGGCGAGCGCGTCCGGATCGCAGGTGATGCCGATACCTGCAGCAGCGAGCCTGTCGTCGTCGATCGTGAGTCCCGCGAGCGGAGTCTCGCCGGTGTTGGTGAGTTCGAACTCCCACGTGATCCGGTCGCCCACATCGTCGTAGCCGTTTCCATTGGCGTCGACGACTCCGGTGACCCTCTTGTCGAGGCTCATCCCGGGCACGAGCGGGTCGTTGAACACGGTGCAGACCACGGCGACGCCGGCGATCTGCGGAATCGTGACGCTCCCCGACGGACCGGTGCCGGAGCCGATCGTGGCCCCCGCGGGTCCCTGCGCATCGACGCACTCCCAGCGGGATCCGTAGTCCGCGAGATTCGTCGTTCCCGCGGCGGTCTCGCCGAAGTCGTAGGTGGCGTTCGGCTGCACGATCACCGATCCGGCGGTCTCGGCCGGCGACTGCGTCTGCAGCCCGGACTCAGCCCCCTCGGTGACCCCGATGCTGCCTGGTCCCGGCACGATGCCGCCGCCGGTGATCGAGAGGGCGAACTGATCGGTGGGCTGCACCCGCCCCGCCACGTTCTTCTGCACCGTCAGGGTCGGCGGCGCACCACAGGTCGCGAAGTCCGTCATGTTCGAGGCGACGGCCCCCGAGACCGGCACGTTCCCGACCAATGCCCCGGTGGTGGCGTTCACCCGGAGGATCGGTCCCGCGCCTCCACCGATGTACACCTCGCCGGTCCCACCGAAGGCGATGGCGGCATAGGTCACACCGGCGACGGGCTCGATCGTCGTGAGCAGCGACGAGGTGAGTGCGGAGTTCGACCCCGTCGAGGGGATCGAACCGTCGACGCGGATCAGCGCACCACCGGTCGGTGTGCTGCCCACGATGTACATCTGACCGAGGGTGTCGAACGCGAAGTCGCTGTTGGTGAGCGCGATGCCGTCGGGCAGACGGATCGTCGAGGCGACGCCTCGATTCGTGTTCGTCACGGGGTCGTAGACGGCGATCTGGTACTCGGTGCCGCCGGCGCCGATGCCCCCGTAGTAGTAGAGGCCGCTCGTCGGGCTCACCGCCCCGCCGACGGCCGAGTAGCCCGTGAGCACCTGGGCCGGTGTGGAGTCGAAGGAGTCGGTCGCGAGCGTGTAGTCGTACACGGTCCCCGCCTTGGTGAACAGGAAGTTCCCCCCTCCCGGCGCGATGCCCAGCTGATTGACGACGTTGTCACCGGGAAGGTCGACCAGCGCGGTCGCCGCCCCCGTCGTCGCATCGATCTGCCAGAGATCGCCGTCACCCGCACCCTGGTTGGTGACGTAGACCGTCGACCCCGTGCACTGCAGGACCGGCGCCGCCTGAGCGGCGGGTGCGGTGGCGATGGAGGCCCCGACGAGCCCGGCCGACACCATCAGCACGGCGGCGATCCCACCCCGCAGACCGCGGGCTCGAGGACGACTGAGGGCAGCGGACATGGAGTCTCCTTCGTGCGGCGCATCGTCCGCACACACCGGGCGCACGAAGAGGCTGCGCCGGGAGCGGACGGATCGATGCGGAAAGGGGCGACGCCGGACTCTCCGCATCGCTTCGAGGTCCGATGCTACTAGCAGGTAACGTGCTACTCCACCTCTCGGCGAGCAGAATACTGCTCTGATCGGGGCAGGAGCGCGACCGGGAAGCCTCACAGCAGACAGGAGTATGCTGACGTGTTGGGTCGTTCGGCCCGAAGAGTCTCGAAAGGCGGTGATGGCGATGTCCGGTGATAGTTACGACGCCGCCTTCGCTGCGTCGCGACTCCCTGCGCTAGCGCGTTGACCTTCCGGTCCGCTTTCGCACGTCCTTCTCCGCAGCCGTCGGCGGCGTCATCCGCCCCCTGACGAACCCGCGCACGGAGCTCTCTGCTGCCGTGCACCTGCGAGAACGGAGCCGCATGATGGCGCTCATCGACAACGGCGTGTACGTCCACGGACGTCGCGTGGAGACCCCCAAGAACCTGGACGAGACCTACCGGATGCTGGACGCCGCCGGGGGCATCGCCTGGATCGGCCTGTACCGGCCCAGCCCCGAAGAGGTGGCGTCCGTCGCGCGCGAGTTCGACCTGCATCCCCTCGCCGTCGAGGATGCGCTCTCAGGCCACCAGCGCTCGAAGGTGGAGCGCTACGGCGACACCCTGTTCGCCGTGCTGCGCCCCGCGCGCTACCGCGACGAGCAGGAGTCGATCGAGTTCGGCGAGCTGCACCTGTTCGTCGGCCCCGACTTCGTGGTGACGATCCGGCACGCCGAGTCGCCCAACCTCGCCGCCGTGCGCGCCCGCATGGAGGCGAACCCCGAACTGCTCGCGATGGGGCCGGAGGCCGTGCTCTACGCGATCCTCGATGAGGTCGTCGACGGCTACGAGCCGATCGTGGCGGGTCTGCTGAACGACATCGACGAGATCGAGGACCAGCTCTTCGGCGACGGCGACGACGACAGCGCGCTCTCCCGCCGCATCTACGAGCTGTCCCGCGAGGTCATCAACTTCCAGCGCGCCGTGCACCCGCTGAACGGGATGCTGGAGTGGCTGCGTCGGGGATCGGCGAAGTACCGCATCGACGAGGAGCTGCAGCGTTCGCTGCGCGACGTGCTCGACCACACGATCCGCGTCAACGAGAAGATCGACTCGTTCCGGGCGATCCTCGAGAACGCGCTCACCGTGCACTCCGCGCTGGTCGCACGCCGCCAGACCGAAGCCGGGCTCGCGCAGAACGACGAGATCAAGAAGATCTCCTCCTGGGCGGCGATCATCTTCGCCCCGACGCTGGTCGGCACGGTGTACGGGATGAACTTCGACGTGATGCCCGAGCTGCACTGGGCCTTCGGCTACCCGATGGCCATCGGCGCGATGGTCGCGTTCGCCGTCGGCCTGTTCGGGGTGTTCAAGTACAAGAAGTGGCTCTGAACCGACCGCCTCAGGCGAGCGGCTCACCGGTGCTGATGAAGCGGGGGTCGTTGCGCCGGGCGAAGCTCCGGGCGCTCTGCGCCGACAGGGCGAGCAGCACGAGGATGTCGAGCGCGACGCTCGCGAGCGAGGTGCGGAACGTGACGGGGATGCCGGCGTTCCACCAGTCGAGGAAGACGACGATGATGCTGAGCGAGGCGAAGCTCATCGCCACGATGCGGGCCCAGTTCGACCCGGCGAACACCAGGCCAGCGAGCACACCGTAGAACAGGTACCAGACGCCGAGCGCGCTGAACCCGACGATGAGGAGGACGTCGGCGACATCCGGCGGAACCAGCACGGTTCCGTCGCCGGTGGAGAAGATCTCCTCCCTGATCGCCGTCCAGTTCAGCACGTAGACGAGGATCGAGACGAGCCCCCAGATCACCCGGAGCGACATCAGCACCGTGCCGAGGCCGGTGGCCAGAGGACGCTTCACGACAGACCCCGCAGCTCGGTGACCGGCGCCTCCTCGACGGCCTCCTCCGCGGCATCCGCCGACCGCGCCTGCACCACGCGGCGGAGATCGACCACGGGCAGATCGCCATCGGTGTGGATGCTGTCGCCCCCGCCGTTTCGGGAGTGGTATCCCGTGGAGAAGTCACGGATGATGACGATGCGCACCCCGGTGTGCGCCTCGCGAAGAGTGCGGACGATGTGATCGCGTTCGATGTCGATGTCCGCATCGATCTTGTGGGTGATCTGCAGGGTGAACAGCGAGAACCCGACCGCACGGTCGAATGTGCCGGCGGCCACCCAGTCGACACGGTGCCCACCTGGCAGCATCCAGCCGTCAGGGCAGCGCCAGAATCTGACATGGTGCCGCTTGGCCGGGTTGCCCTCGACCTCCTGCTGATAGGCGAGATCCTGCCGTCTCCCGAACAGGAAGAGCGGGCTGACCGGGGCCTCGTCGTAGCTGCGCCTGAGCATGGTCGACGACACGATCCGCCAGGTCGATGCGGCTGTGATGTCATCGGCGCGTGTCCATCCGGCCTCGGCCATGCACCGGGTGAGCTGCTCCTCGGTGCCGAGGACGGCGAGGTTCACCGGGTCTCCGAGCAGGCCGTCGCTCGTTCGCGCCCGCCCGATGAAGTAGCTGGGCACGTAGATGCGCGTGAGGATGGAGTGCAGCCTCGGCAGCACGAGGTAGGCGAGGATCAGCCAGAACGCCACCGCGAACCCGATGGCCCACCAGCCCCACGAGAACGCCTCCGTGATGATGAGATACGCGAGCCAGATCGCGGCGAGACCGGCGAACACGAAGAAGACGTCGTCGAGAGCCGCGTTGACGGAGAACCGTCGGCGCGGGACCAGAGGGTCCCGCCGCTTGATCGGTTCCGTCATGTCCACATCCTAGGAACTGCGCGCTCGGGTGAGAAGACGCCCAGGGACCGCCCCCTCAGCGCGACCTCTCCTCTGCGGAGCCGAGATCCGCCCGGGCCAGCGCATCCGCTGCACGCACGAGCGCGAGGTGCGAGAAGGCCTGCGGAGTGTTGCCGAGTTGCCGCCCCGCCACCGGGTCATACTCCTCCGACAGCATCCCCACGTCGTTCGCGAGCCCGCACAACCGCTCCATGAGGGCATGCGCATCCGCACGCCGCCCCGTCAACGCGTACTGCTCGACCAGCCAGAACGAGCACGCCAGGAAAGCACCTTCCGAGCCCGAGAGTCCGTCGACCCCCGTACCGGTGCGATACCGACGCACGAGCCCGTCGGACATCAGCGTCTGCTCGATGCGTGCGACCGTCGCCAGCATCCGGGGATCATCCGGCCGGCAGTACCCCACCTGCGGAAGGAGGAGCAGCGAGGCGTCGACCTCGGTGGTCGCGTAGTGCTGCACGAAGTGACCGTCGACGACACCGTCGCGATCGATCTCCTCGCGCATCCGATCCCGCAGCCCGCGCCAGCGCTCCACGGGGCCTTCGAGCCCGTGCTCCTCGACCGCGCGCACCGCGCGATCGAACGCCGCCCACATCATCACCCGTGAGTGCGTGAAGAGACGGGGCTCACCCCGGATCTCCCACAGTCCCTGATCCGGGCGCTCGATCTGCTCGGAGGCGAATCGGACCAACTCGCGCTCCAGAGGCCAGGAGAAGCCCGACTCGTTGAGTCCCGCCGCCCGCGCGGCCGACAGCGTCACCAGCACCTCGCCCACGACGTCGGCCTGATACTGGTCCGCCGCACCGTTGCCGATCCGCACCGGGGCGGAACCCTCGTATCCCGGGAGATTCGTCAGCACGCGCTCCAGGAGATCTCTCTCCCCCGCCGGGCCGTACATGATCTGGAGGTCGGCAGGGTCCCCGGCGACGGCCCGCAGCAGCCATTCCCGCCACTGCCCCGCCACCCCGAGGAACCCGTGGGCGAGCAGCGCTTCGAGGGTGAGGGCGGCATCGCGCAGCCAGACGTAGCGGTAGTCCCAGTTGCGCACGCCCCCGATCTCCTCCGGCAGGGCCATGGTCGCCGCGGCGGCGATCCCGCCCGTCTCGTGGTTGGTGAGTGCCCGCAGGATCAGCAGCGACCGGACCACCTCGTCCCGGTGCGGGCCGTCGTGCGAGATCCGATCGGCCCAGTCCTGCCACCAGGCCTTCGTGGCGTCCAGCTCGTTCTGCACGTCGAGCGCATGGGGGAGGTCGAGGTGCGAGGGGAACCACGTCAGCTGCAGGTCACGCACCTCTCCGGCGTCGACCGCCAGCTCGCCCCGGTGCTGATGGTCGATCGGCTTCAGCGGTGCACCGCGCAGGGCGAGGGCATCCGGGCCCCCCATCGCGACCAGACAGGGGTCTCCCTCCGGCCCGACCTGGCGCACCCAGGGCATCACCCTGGCGTAGTCGAAGCGGATGCTCAGCCGCTGCTCGAAGACCATGGAGCCGCGCACTCCCACGATCCGGCGGACCAGATCGGTCCGCCGGATCGCCGCATCGGGATCGAGTCCCATCGGCATGAAGTCGTGCACCTCGGCGACCGCATCGCCGCTCTCCCATCGGGTGACCAGCACGAAGGTCTCCCGGTCGTAGCGTCGCGTGCTCGTCGCAGCGGGGTCGGTCGGATGCAGCAGCCACCGCCCGTGGGACTCGTCGCCGAGGATCGCCGCGAACGTCGATGCCGAGTCCAGCCGCGGCAGGCACAGCCAGTCGATGCTGCCCGCGCACGACACCAGCGCCGCCGTGCGGCAGTTGCTCAGCAGCGCGTAGTCCTCGATGCGGACGCCCGCCTCATCCCCCACGGCGCCTCAACCCCTCGGGCCGGATGATCGGAGGTCGATGTCCGCGATGTCGATGTCCGCGATGTCGATGTCCGCGATGTCGATGTCCGCACTGTCGAGCAGCGACACGGCCCTCGAGCCCGCTCCCGTGGCGCGGACGCCACCGGCTATCGACACCTCGCCCACACGTCCCCCCACTTCCAGTGTGACCACGTTAGCCCCCGCGGTGACGAGCCGTCCGCCGATGCGGAGCGCGTCGACGGATCCGGTCCCCGTCACGCTCAGCGTGATCGCCGGGAGCGTCATCTGCACGCCTTTGACGAGGCTCAGCCCCTCACCGCCGCTCGTCGTGACATCGCCATCCACTGCAAGCCTCCCCATCGGCCTGCTGATCTGGATGCCGATCGACCCGTCGCCCGTCGTGCGGATGCTCTGGAACCTCGCCTCCCGCAACGTGCCGTCGTAGAGGTTGAAGCCCCGGGCACCCTTCCCCGTCGTGACGATCGGCGCGCGCACGTCGAGGGTGTCGATATCGCCGAAGTTCACGACCCCGATACCGCTCGGCCCGTGCGACGCGACCTCTCCCGTGGCGATCCAGGTGCCCACCGATCCCCAGTTGTCGAGCACCATGTCGTTCGGGCCGTACGTCGTGACGGCCCCCGCGGTGCGCACCGCGTCGACCGTCGCCCCGCTGAGCACGAACACCCCGGCCGAGATCAGGTCCGGCGTCCCCGCCGGGATCGCCCCGTCCGTGTGCACCTCTCCGGTGCGCAGTCGGGTGACGTGCACGGTTCCGCCCGCACCGCGCCCGTCCCGACCTCCGTGTCCCCCGACGAAGATCCCGCTTCCGTACACCGGCTCGGCCTCCGTCCCCGCAGAGATCTCGAGCAGTTCGGCTGTCAGCTCCACCTCGGGATCCGCCTGCCGGTTCCACAGCGTGAAGCCTCCTTGCAAGACGTCCACGCCGAACCCGTGCGGACGGTGGAACCGTCCACGCAGGTCGGCGGTGATCACCCGCACGTTCTCGGCCTGCACGTGCCCGGCACGCACACGGTCCTCCGCCAGGATGACGATCTGCCCCCGCGTGGTGACGTTGCGCAGCGTGAGGGTGCCGAGATCGGTCACCCCCGTGTCGTTGAGGATCGCCGCCTCCTCATCGGCCGTCAGGATCGAGATGTCCTCGAGCGTGTTGTCCGAGGTCAGCCGCACACCCCTGGCCCCGAACTGCAGGGTCCCTCCGCGAAGACTCACACCGGGCGCGAGGGTGAACCCCGGCGCCCCGACGATCACCCCGCGCACCTCGATGTCCTCGACACCTGCGCTGACGGCGGCCAGCAGCTCCCGAGCCGTCGAGACGGTCACCGCGTGTTCGCTCATCGTTCTACTCGGCCGTCAGCAGCGCGACGTTCTCCTGAGCCCACGTGCGGAAGTCCTTGAGCCCGGGAACGAGTTTCCGCAGTGACGTCAGGTCACGCGCCCCGGTGAACTCGGCGTCGAAATCGCCGTAGTACTGGAACATGTTGCCGAACTCGTCACTGCCGGGAGCGCCCGAGCTGCGCGCATCGTCGTACGCGATCGACCGGAATCGCACGGGTTCCCCGAGCACGTCGCTCAAGACGGACGCGTACTCGGCTCCCGTCAGGTGGTCCCCCGCCAACCCGACCGTCCGGCCGATGTACTCGTCGCCCGCGGCCAGGATCGCGAACGCGGTCCGTCCGATGTCCGAGACGTCGACCGCCGACATGCGCTTCCCGTCCTCGAGCGGAAGCGTCAGCGTCAGCACACCGTCGTCCTCTCGACGCGCGCCCATCGCGGAGGCCGCGAGGTTCTGGAAGAAGAATGCCGTGTTCAGGTAGGTGGTCGGCACTCCTGCCGCGGCGAAGAAGGCGTTGCCCTCGCCCTTCGCGTCGAAGTGCGGCACGTTGTAGTGATCCTGCAGCACAGGCATTCGCGGGTCTTCCAGGGGGAGCAGATCGCGCGTGTCCTCCAGCGTCGACCACACCACGTGGCCGACGCCGCTCGCGGCGGCGGCGCGGGCGAGCGTCGCGATCTCCGCGAGCTCCCTGGCAGCGGATCCGTGCGCCCAGAAGTTCGTCACCAGGAACGCGCCATCGACGCCGGTGAGTGCGGCGACCACGCTCGGCTCGTCGGCGAAGTCGGCCTGCACCACCTCCACTCCGCGTGCGGTGAGCGCGCGTGCGGCCGGGGACGCCGGGTCGCGCGTGAGCGCGCGGACGGCGAATCGCTGCTCGGGGTCGGCGAGGATGGCGTCCACGACGCCACCGCCCTGGGAACCGGTCGCACCGGCGACCGCGATCTTCTTCTGTTCGTTCATCGGCTTTCCTTCTGTTGCTCTTCGTGCGGTTGCAGTTCGTGCGGTTGCGGGTTCGGGAAGATCCATCACAGGGCGGCGCGGGCCTCCTCCGCGGTGACGGTCCGGCCGAGCCCACCGATCTCGTGCAGTTCGCCGTACACCTCGATGCGCACGGACTGGTCGAGTCCGCCGACGTTCACGGGTGCGAAACCGGCGGAGCGGATCAGCGAGGCGACGGCCTCCCCTGCCGCACCGTCGTCGGTCGCATAGAGGAGTGCGATCGCAGGATCCTGCCGAGCGCTCACCTTCATCGACTCCGCGCCCAGCGTTCCGAAGGCCTTCACGAGGGATGCTCCGGCGGGGAGCTTCTGGGCCAGGATCTGGCCCGAGGACTCCTCGGGCGCGAGGATCTTCACGTATCCGCCGTTCCCGTCCGGGCCGAGCGGATTGGAGGGATCGACGACGATCTTGCCGTCGAGAGCGTCGCGGTTCTCGTCGATCAGCTTCTTCGACACGTCGAACCAGACGGCGAGGATGACGATGTCGGCAGCGGCGATCGCGGCGGGCACCTCGGCCGCACGCGCACTTCCGCCGACCGCGGCGGCGAGCGACGCCGCCTTCTCCAGGTCGCTGCCGGCGATGATCAGGTCCTCTCCCCCGTCCGCGAGGTCCTGGGCGATGATGCTGCCGATCTTTCCGGTTCCGATGATGGCGGTGGTCATGGTGATCTCCTGTAGGTCTTGTGCGGTCGGTGCTATGCGGACTTGTTGAACATGTAGCGGCTGATCTTCCATCGGCCGTCTTCGACGGCGAAGGTGAACAGCTCGCGATTCGACTCCGGCGTGGTGGTCGACGTGGCGCGGACGGTCTGGGTTCCGTTGCTGCGGGTCAGCGCGGCGGCTGCGGTGTCGCTGAACACGGTCACCTCGTCGATCGTGAACACCACCGCGAGGTGGATCGCCGCGAACACGGCGTCGTAGGCCTGTGTGAGCTCCGGGCCCACGGCCGTGGGCAGCGTCGTCGGCATGAATACGCCGTCTTGCGTGTAACATGACACGGCAAGCGCGGTGTCATCGGTATTGAGTGCCCGCTCGTAGGTGGCGAGCAGCTCGCGGATATCTTCTTCGGCTGACATGGTGTCCCTCTCGGTTCCTGCGATGCCTAGATTACTTTCCGTGGAAAGTATATGGTCGGAGTACGGTAACCGATCCCACGCAGGAGGTATTCCCATGACCACGAAACCGACGATCATCCTCGTTCACGGATTCTGGGGCGGCGCCGCCCACTGGGCGAAAGTCATCGTCGAACTGCGGCGGCGCGGGTACGAATCGATCCAGGCGGTCGAGAACCCGCTCACCTCGCTCGCCGACGACGCGGAGCGCACGCGCACGATGATCCGGCAGGTCGACGGCCCTGTCCTCCTGGTCGGGCACTCCTACGGCGGGGCGGTCATCACCGAGGCAGGAGACCTGCCCAACGTCGTCGGACTCGTCTATGTCGCGGCCTTCGCTCCGGATGCGGGCGAGAACCCCGGGCAGATCAGCGCGGAGCACCCGCCCGCAGCGTTCGAGAACATCGCGCCGGACAGCGACGGCTACCTCTGGGTCGCCCAGGACAAGTTCCAGGAGAGCTTCTGCCAGGATCTGACGGACGATGAGGCGCTCGTGATGGCCGTCACCCAGAAGGCGCCGCTCGCCTCCACGTTCGGCGACGACGTCACCGCACCAGCCTGGAAGGTCAAGCCCACCTGGTACCAGGTGTCGACCCAGGACCGCATGATCCACCCCGACAACGAGCGGCGCATGGCGGCGCGGATGTCACCGCGCAAGATCGTGGAACTGGATGCCAGCCATGCCTCGCTGGCCTCGCACCCCGCCGCGATCTGCGATCTGATCGACGACGCGACAACCGCCATCGCCGGCGCCTGACCCCCGATCGACCGTCGGATGCCGCGGGCCCACGCCGCGGCGTCCGACGGTCACTTCTCGTCGGGGCCGCTGATGTGGTCGAGCAGCTCGTCGAGCGTCTCGAAATCGATGCTCTCGGAACCGTCGAGCTCTCGCACCTCGACCCCGTCGACGTCGAGCTGGTCGTCGAGCTGCACGAGGATGCGCGACTCGGGGAACTGCTTCGGCGCGACGAAGGCGAGCAGCACGGCGTCGGCGAACACCACGACCGAGGTCGCCTCGAGGTCGTCTCGCAGATCGATCTGCTCGACCACGGACTCGTCATCCACCGCATCATCGATGTCGGTCGCCACCTCGTCGATCACCGCGCGCCAACGGGATTCCCCGACGGAGAGGATGCGCGAAACGGCCGCGATCAGCACATCGAGATCGACGTCGTCGCCGTGTTCGTCATCGTCGTCGAGCTCCGGGTCGATGTTGACGTTGACCACGGTTCCCGCCGCGTCGATGCTCGCCCGTCCGTAGACGAGGCCGTTCTCGGCGATGGGATCTTCGAGCAGCCCGCTCTCGACGATGCGGGCCAGGAGGGAATCGAGCGCAGGCGAGGTCATGCCTCCAGTCTTTCGCATCGCCCGGGTTCCCGGGCGGTCATCGCGCGCGAAGGAGGGGAGCGAGGAGCACACCGACGGCCGCCAGAGCGGCAGCCGCGACGAGCACCCCGGGCGCTCCGGCCTGCGCGTAGGCGAAGCCGGCAGCCACGGGACCGACGAACGCCCCCAGGTTCAGCGCTGCCGTGGCATAGGCGCCGCCGAGGACCGGGGCACCCGACGCCTGCCCGACGATGCGGGCGATCAGGGCCGAGCCCACGGCGAACGACAGCATGCCCCCGACCGCGGCGCCGAAGAACACCCCCGGCACGGAATCGACGGACAGGGCGAAGACGCTCCAGGCCGTGGCCGTCACCGCGGCACCCCCCACGATCCAGCCCCGCTCGAAGCGGGCCGCCCATCGGCCGGTCGCGGAGACACCCACGAAGGCTCCCACCCCGAAGGCGGCGAGCAGCAGGGGGATCCCGGTCTCCTCCACCCCGGCATCGGCACCGATCACAGCGAGGAATGTGAAGACGCCGAAGGTCGCGGCGTTCACGAGCACCGCGAGCACCACGGCGACGACCACCGGGCGACGCCTCAGTTCCCCGAGCTCTGCACGCACGGCGATCCTCGGCGAACGCGGCACCGCGACGAGAGTGCGGTCCCGCAGCAGGGCGACCACAGCGGGCAGGCACAGCAGCGCGACGGCCCAGAAGGTCGAGCGCCAGCCGTACGCATTCGCGAGCGCCGCACCGGCGGGGACGCCGACGATCGTGGCCAGGGTCGTGCCCGAGAGGAGGACGGCGACGGCGCGCGTCACCGTCGCCGGATCGACGACGGCCCGGACCGTCGCCAGAGCGATCGCGAGGAATCCCGCGTTCGCCAGGGCAGCGAGCACGCGCGTCGCGAGCAGCAGCCAGAAGGAGGACGCGAGCGCGCCGACGAGGTGCGCGGCGATGAAGACCACCAGCAGCAGCACGAGAGCGCGCCGCGGAGCCCAACGGCTGGCGAAGACCGCCATGGTCGGGGCGCCGATCACCATGCCGACCGCGAAGGCCGAGGTCAGCAGGGCCGCCGTCGACGGATCGACATCGAGATCGACGGAGAGGGGGAGGAGGAGGCCGGCGAGCATGAACTCGCTGGTGCCCTGGGCGAAGATCGCCAGAGCCAGGACGGGGACGAGCAGGGGCATGGAGCATCCAGACACGAAGACGCCGCTCGAATCGCACAGCGCGATGAACAGCGGGTGAGAAGGGTCGACAGCGGATGCGGGGAGCGCGCGGAAGGCGCTCGACCCGCGATCTACGGTCTGTCGGACTCAGGGCTCACGGTCCCAACCTAGCCGATGCCGAAGCGGCCGATAGGCTCGGTGCCGTGTCGAACGCCGAATCCTCCGTCTCCGCATCCGCCGCCTCCGACCTCCGCCGCATCGCTGCGGCCCTCGCGGATCCGGAGCCGCTGAACTGGGTCATCACGGGCGACTCGATCACCCACGGGCTGGTGCACACACAGGGCGGGCGCAGCTACCCGGAGCACCTGCACGAGCTGATCCGCGGCGAACTGGAGCGCGTGCGCGACGTCGTGCTGAACACCGCGATCAGCGGCAACCGCATCGTCGACCTCCTCGGCGACTGGGACCGTCGCGTCGCGTCGTGGCACCCCGACGTCGTCACGCTCATGATCGGAACGAACGACGCCTCCGACGGTGGACCGCGCGAGGTCATCACGGCGGACGACTACGCCGCGTCGCTGCGGGAGTTCGTCGAGCGGGTGCGCGGGTTCGGGGCGATCCCGGTCCTGCAGACCCCGCCCGCGATCGACACCCGCAACGCCCCGGAGCGGGCGCGCATCGGCGAGTTCGCCGATGCCGTGCGGCACGTCGCCGCGAGCGAGGACGTGATCGTGGTCGACCAGTACGCCCGCTTCGCCGATATCGGCGCCGGTGGCATCCCGTGGGGGCTCATGAACGATCCGTTCCACCCGAACACCGAAGGGCATGCGGCCCTCGCGCTCGAACTCGCGCACGTGATCGGCATCCGCCCCGACGGGCCCCGCGCGCGCACCTTCGCCCTGCTCGAAGGAATGGTCGCGACCGCCCGGCTGAACGGCTAGACCGCTCGGACGCCCTCACCCTCGGTGGACGAAAGGCCTCTGGACGCCGCCGCAGGCCCCCGCTAGGTTGAGCGCATTCGCAGTCGTCGGAGAGGTGGGGGCATGTCTCACGTGGTGGCAACAGGGGCCGGGAAGGCCATGATGGAGCGTCGGAACGACCCGACGCACGATTACATCCTCGAGCTCACCGGCAAGGAGCGACCCCGCGTCCTCTTCGTCGGCACGGCCACGGGTGACGACAGCGCGTACATCGTGAGCTTCTACTCCACCTACGACTCCGACAGGTGCGCGCCACACCACCTGCCGCTCTTCCACCGCGCGGTCGACGACCTCGCCGGCTTCGTCAAGGGCTTCGACGTGATCCACGTCGGCGGCGGCAACACCGCGAACATGCTCGACGTGTGGAAGCGGCAGGGCCTCGACGAGATCATGCGCGAGATGTGGGAGGACCCCGACTCGAACGTGGTGTTCACCGGAGGCAGCGCCGGGGGCATCTGCTGGTTCGAAGGCGGCACCACCGACAGCTACGGCCCCACCCTGCAGGTCCTTCCCGAGGGACTCGGGTTCCTGCACGGCAGCTTCTGCCCGCACTACGACGCCGAGGACCAGCGCCGTCCGCTGTTCCACGCCTCTCTGCTGAGCGGCGAGCTCTCCACCGGGTACGCGGTCGGCAACCTCCAGTCCCTGCACTTCGAGAACTCCACCTTCGTGACCGCGGTCAGCCCCGTGGAGGACGCCCTCGCGCTGCGCGTCGAGGCCATCGACGGCAAGATCGTCGAGACCGAACTCCCCACGACGGTGCTCGCCGGGAACGCCCCGATCGTGAAGGGACCGTCGTCATGAACGACAACGTGTGGATCCTCGTCGCCGAGCTGATCGTCGTCATCGGCGCCATCTACATGGGCACCCGCACGAGCGGGATCGGGCTCGGCGTGTGGGGGCTGGTCGGCGTGGCCGTCCTCATCTTCTTCTTCGGCGAGGCGCCGGGCAATGCGCCGGTCGATGCGGTCTTCATCGTCATCACCGTCATCACCGCCGCATCGACCATGCAAGCCGCCGGCGGCATCGACTGGATGGTGTCGGTCGCGGCGAAGGTGATCAGACGCAGGCCGAGATCCGTGGTCTTCCTCGCCCCGGCGATGTCGTTCCTCTTCACGGTGGGCGCCGGAACGGGGAACATCTTCTACCCGTTGCTGCCCGTCATCTACGACGTCTCGTATCAGCAGAAGATCCGTCCGGAGCGGGCGCTCTCGGTCTCCGCCGTCGCCTCGCAGGTCGGCATCCTGTGCTCCCCCGTCTCCGCAGCCACCGCCTCGATGGTGGTGCTGCTCGCCCCTCAGGGAGTCGACCTCGGCGGGCTGCTGCTCATCATGTGGCCGGCCTCGATCGTCGGGCTCTTCGTCGCCGCACTCGTCATGATGCGTCACGGCAAGGACCTGGAGGACGACCCCGAGTTCCAGAGGCGCCTGGCCGACCACCAGATCAAGCCGCCGGAGACCGACGCCCACGAGAAGAAGCTGCCGTCGACCGCCGTCCTCTCCGCCTCGTTGTTCCTGGCCGGCGTCGGCGTGATCGTGCTCTTCGGCCTGTTCGAGAATCTGCGTCCGGTCATCGGCACCGACGACGCCGGCGACCCGGTTCGACTCAGCGTCACCGTGATCATCGAGGTCGTGATGGGCATCATCGCCGCCCTGATCTTCGTCTTCTGCAAGGTGAAGGCGGCCGACGTGCCCAAGCAGCCCACGTTCCCCGCCGGCATCGTCGGCGCCATCGCGCTCTTCGGCATCGCCTGGCTGGCGAACACGTTCGTCGCCGCGAACCAGACCCTCATCGTCGACGGACTCGGCTCGGTGGTCTCCGGGTCTTCGGCTTTCCTCGGTGCGCTGCTGTTCGCGCTGGCGCTGTTCGCAGTCGCGATGCTCACGACCAGCCAGTCGAGCGCCACGAACGCGATCGTGCCGATCGGCATCACGATCGGCCTGCCCGCCTCGCTCCTGGTGGGGCTCTGGCCGGCGGCGATGGGCATCTACACGCTGCCGGCCAACGGCAGCCAGGTCGCGACCGTGGCGTTCGACCAGACGGGAACCACCAAGATGGGCAAGTTCGTCTTCGACCACTCGTTCCAACTGCCGAACCTCATCTACGTGGCCGTGGCGATCATCGTGGGCGTGCCGCTCTCGTTCCTGTTCACGTGAGCTGAGCGGTCGTCCACGACATGACCGACGGCGTCGACCGGACCGCACTGCGACAGTTCCTGCTCGGGTTGGCGCAGGGCATGAACGCCTCGGCCGAATCGGTCGACCGCATCCGCGACACGATGACCGACGTCGCGAAGGCCTACGGCGGCGGTGACGCCGACTTCGTCGTCCTGCCGACGATCATCCTCGTCGAGACCGGGGAGTCGGAGGAAGCCCGCGTCGCGATCCGCTCCGCCACGAACGCCTCTTTCCGCTTCGATCAGATCGCCGCGCTGTACGAACTGATCGGCCAGGCGCGGACGGGGGCGATCCCGCCACTCGACGGCATCAGACGGCTGAACGAGATCGGAGCCATGCGCCCGCGGCTCGACTGGTTCACGCGCACCCTGGGTCACGCCATCCTCACCACCGGGCTCGCCCTGCTGCTCGCGCCGACCTGGCAGGGCGTGATCGTCGCGTTCGTGCTCGGCTTCGGTATCGGGCTGCTCAAGCTGGTGCGGTCGCCGACGCTCCAGCTGATCCTGCCCATCGCCGCCGCGTTCGTGTGTGCGGCGGCGGTCTTCCTCCTGGCCGAGGTGATCGAGATCGGCGATCCGATCCGTCTTCTCATCGCGCCGCTGGTGACGTTCCTCCCCGGCGGCGTGCTGACCACGGCGACGGTCGAGCTGGCGGCCGGACAGATGATCTCCGGCGCCTCCCGCCTGGTCTACGGCTTCGTGCAGCTGGCCCTCCTGGCTTTCGGCATCCTCGCCGCCGGCACCGTGGTGGGAGTGGAGTCGCGATCGTACGAACCGTTGGAGGCCACCTCCCCCCTGCCGTGGTGGGTGGCGATCATCGGAATCCTCGTCTTCGCGCTCGGCAACTATCTGCATTTCTCGGCGCCGCCCTCGACCTTCGGCTGGGTACTGATCGCCCTGGTCGTCGCGTATTCGGGGCAGTGGGCAGGCAACGAGTTCGTCGGCCCCACGGTCGGAGGTTTCGTCGGCGCGCTCGTGATGACCCCCGTCGTCTTCTGGATCGCGGGGCTCCGGCACGGGGCGCCGTCGCAGCTCACGTTCCTGCCGGCGTTCTGGCTGCTCGTCCCCGGAGCGGCCGGTCTGGTCGGACTCACCGAGGCGGTCGCCACCGACGGCGGACTCACCGACTTCGTCGCGGCCCTCGTCTCGGTCATGTCGATCGCCCTCGGTGTGCTCATCGGCACCGCGCTGTACCGCGTCGTGCATCATGGTGCGGAAGAGATCGTGCAGTTCGCCGTGGCCCTGCCCGCGCCCGACGAGACCACGTCGACTCCGAGATTCTGGTCACGGCTCACGGCTCCGTGGCGTCGGTCGGCCGACCGCTGACGCGACCGGACGGCGCAGAGTCCGGCATCCCTCCCCCGGGTATCACCGGCACTCCCTCCCCTTGGCTTGCCCCTCTGGCTTGCCCCTCTGAGATTTCGGAATATCGTAGGGGTGGGGACCTGGGGAGGTACGGTGTCGGCATTTGTCGCGCAGGGGGACGGACACATACCGCGAGTGTCGGCGCACGCCATCAGTCGTCCACGACTGATCGCCGCGCTCGAGACCGAGACGCCGTTGACGCTGGTCCGGTCGGCATCGGGGTCGGGCAAGACCACCGCGCTCGTCGATTGGGCGGCCGCGACCACCTCACGTGTCGTGTGGATCACCGTGACGCCTTCCATCGCGACCGGCGACGCCCTCGCCCGCGCGCTGCTGCGGGTACTGCCGGGCACGGCTCCCGCGCACTCCGCCGCCGCGGAAGACGGCTGGGCCGCCGTGACCTCGCGTCTGTGCGACGTGGACGGTCCACTGGTCGTGGTGCTCGATGATGCGGCCGCCATCGACCGCGAGGGCGTGTTCGCACTGTGTCGAGCCGTCGCCACCACCCCGCTGACCCGCCTGATCGTCGCCACGAACCGCCCCAGCCCCTTCGACAGCGAGGGCCTCGACCTCGTGATCGACACGACGCTCCTGGCCCCCGAAGAGCTCATGTTCGACGCCGAGGAGATCCGCCGGGCGCTCGACGTCGACGAAGACACGGCCATCGCCACGCGCGAAGCGACGGGAGGGTTCCCCGCTCTCATCCGTGCGCTGGCCCTCCGGGGCGCCGGAACGGACGCGGTGTCGTTGCGCGCCGCCGCCACCGTGATCGAGGACTACCTGCAGGATCGGCTCGCCGAATGCGCCTTCGATCGGCAGACCCTGCAGGGCCTGTTGCGGATCAGCGTCACGGAGTCGGTCGACGTTCCGCTCGCGGTGGCGCTGACGGGTGACGCCGAGATCCCCAGAGCCCTGGACCAGGCCGAGACGTTCGGCTTCGGTCGCTGGGCCGCCGACGGGCGCAGCGCCTTCGCCCTGACGCCGCTCACGCGAGGCATGCTGCGCCGCGAGCTCCGCCGGGTCGCTCCGCACGAGATCCCCCAGCTGCGGCGCGTCGCGGCAGAAGGTGCGGTGCGCCGCGACCTCCCGCTCGAGGGACTCCGCCTCGCCCTGGAGGACGACGACCTGCGCCTCGCGACGCACGTCACGATGTCGGGATGGAACCGGCTGCTCCACCGTGACCGGAATGCGGTGGTCGAGCTGCTCGGGGACGTGCCCGTGGCGCGGCTCAAGCGGGAGCCCCTCGTGGCCATGCTGCTCGGGATGTGCCTCAAACCCAACCGGCTCCGACGCCAGCGCGGGCTCCAGCTGCTGCGCATGGCGGTGGCGGCGGCGAACGCCCGCCGCACGACGCTCTCGGCCACGGAGCGGATCTTCATCTGGGCGGCCGAGAGCGCGTCGCTGCGAGCCATCGGTCGACCGGAGCGGGCGGCCCAGGTGGCGGCGCGCGCACTGGCGCTGTTCCACGAGACCCCCGAATCGCAGTGGCAGCAGTACGCCCGCGACATGCCGCTGCTGTGCACCCATCTGGGCATCTCGCTCTATTACGGCGGAGAGCAGGAGGAGGCCATCCGGCTGTGGGAGGAGGCCACCGCCCTGGCCGCGGCGCACGGGAGCACCAACGCCTTCCACGGGATATGCCTCCTCGCCGGGGTCCACGCCCTGAACGGGGATCTGCCGGAGGCGCGTCATTATGTCGGTCTCATCCGCGACGGCGAATGGGACCCGGTGCTCCTCGACAGCTATCGGGGCACCTACTACCGGGTGGCCGAGGCGATGCTCGCGGTCGAGGACGGCGACATCGCCGCGGCGAAGCGGCACATCCGCTTCTTCGAGCCGTACCGGGCGACGAGCGAGCACTGGACGACGATGGCCTCCGTGGAGGCATGGATCGCTCTGCACGAGGGTGAGGCCGCTGCCGGACTGGAGCGCCTGGAGTCGTTCGTCCGTCTCCGGGGAAAGGAGGCGAGTGCGCCTCACGTGCGCCACGCCCTGTCGCGCCCGAGGACGCTCCTGCACCTCGCCCTCGGTGATGTGAGCACCGCCAGGAACATCGTGCAGCGGGATACGCTTCCCGACCGTTTCGGCACGGTCCTCAAACGGGCGCGCCTGGCACTCGTCGACGGCAGGACCGCCGACGTGGTCCGGCTTCTGGGGCAGACCCGCCTGCGCCCCTCCACCGCCCGAGAGCGCGCCGAAGCAGCGGCCGTGCACAGCGCCGCGCTGCACCGGGTGTCCGCTGCGGCCGCGCAGCCGTCGAGCGAGGCCCTGAATGCCCAGCTCACCGACCGGGGACTCACCACCCCGCTCGTGCTCCTGGGCGCCGAGGACTTCGGCGCCGTGCGATCCGATCTCGACCCCACCGGTCGGGCGACCTTCCCGCTGCGATCGGCGCTGCCGTCGTTCGCGACCCGGCCACGACTGTCATCCCGCGAGCAGATCGTGCTGCGCGCCCTGACGTCGGGAGCGCCGCTGCCGGCGATCGCCGACGAGCTCCGCGTCTCGCAGAACACGCTCAAGACCCAGCTCCGCAGCATCTATCGCAAGCTCGGCGCCCACAACCGCGCCGAGGCGATGGAGCAGGCGGCGCGCCACGGCCTGCTCGCGGAGTGACCCGCGGTCCCGCGGGAACGCGGAAGGCCTCGCCCGTCGCATGCGACGGACGAGGCCTTTCCCGTGTCCGCTAGACCTGCGCCCGGCGACGACGCACGATCAGCAGCACGGCACCGCCGAGCAGCAGCGCGATCGCGAGAGCCAGCACCCACGGGGCCAGCAGGCCGCCGGTGAGAGCGAGCGGCGTGAGCACCGGGTTCTCGGTCACGCTCGTCGGCGGAGTGATCGTCTCGCCACCGGGAGGCGTGGCCGTCCCCACGGCCACGTTGCGCAGATTCGCTCCGGCGGTGTCGGCGTGCACGGTCACGGAGTACGTGATCGTGACGCTCTCGCCCTCGGCGAGGCTGCCGGACCAGCGCAACTGCGTGCCTTCCACCGTGGGAGCGGCCACCGTGCGTGCGGATGCCGTGCTGTCGCCGACGACGGCGGTCGCGCCGGCGCGGAGGTCGGCGTGCCGCAGCACTCCGGAGAGATCATCCGTGATGACGACCTCGTCGAGGCCCGTCTCGCCGGTGTTCGTGCCGACGAGCGTGTACGTGACGACGCTTCCCGTGGCGACGGCCGTACCGGTTCCGGGATCGGCGGTCTTGACGAACGCGAAGCCGGGGGTGCCGACAGGGTTCTCCGTCGTGACGGGCGGAGGCGTGATCACCGCACCACCCGGCGGGGTGGCGGTACCGGAGACCGTGTTCGCGATCGTCGCACCGCCCGCGTCGCCGTTCACGGTGACCGAGTACGTGATCGTGACGCGCTGGCCCACGGCGAGAGCGCCCGTCCAGGTGAGCGCGTCGCCGTCCACGACAGGAGCCGGGGCTGACCCGTCGACCACCGTCGCGGTGGCGTCTCCGTTGTAGGCGGCGTGGGCGAGCACGCCCGACAGGTCGTCGCTGATGCTCACAGGCGCCAGTGCGGTCTCACCGGTGTTCACGCCGGTCACCGTGTAGGTGATGACGCTGCCGGGGTCGACTCGGGTTCCCGAGGAGGGGTCGGCCGACTTGCGCACCTCGAAGCCGGGCTCGTTCACCGGATGCTCCGTCGTCGCGGGAGGGGTCTCGATCGGCGGCACACCTCCCGGCGGGGTCGCCGAGCCCGAGACCGAGTTCGCGATGACCGTTCCCCCGGCGTCGGCCTGCACGGTCACGGAGTACGTGATCGTGACGGTCGCACCGACGGGGAGGACACCATCCCACGACAGCCGGTCACCGGTCACCACAGGGGCGGTCGCCGCGGTGGTGCCGATCCTGGCGGTCGCGTCGCCGTTGTAGTCGGCGTGCGAGACCACTCCCGAGAGGTCGTCGACGATCGTGACCGGGTCGAGGATCGTCTCGCCGGTGTTCACGCCGGTCACCGTGTAGGTGATGACACTGCCGGGGTCGACCGCGGTGCCCGCCGCCGGATCGGCGCTCTTCGACACCGAGAATCCGGGCACGTTGACGACGTTCGTCGTGATGCCGGGCGGCGGGGTGATGACCGATCCCCCCGGAGGGGTCGCGGTCGCGGTCGCACTGTTCTCGAGCACGGACCCCACGCCGTCCGCCCCGACCGTGACGGAGTACGTGACGGTGACGGTCTGGCCGACCGCGAGCGCGCCCGACCAGCGGAGCTTCACTCCGGCGACGGACACCGCACCGGCGGGCTGCCCGCCGATCACGGCCACGGCATCGGAGTTGTACGACGCGTACGGCAGCACCTTCGACAGGTCATCCGTGATCTCGACCGGGTCGAGGGCGGTCTGACCGGTGTTGACGGCCGTCAGCGTATAGGTGAGCACGTCACCGGGGTCCACGGCGGTGCCCGGTGCCGGATCGGCCGTCTTGGCGAACGTGAAGCCGGGTGCGTTGACCGGGTGCTCCGTGGTCGAGGGCGGCGGGGTGATCGGCGTGCCCGGGGTCGTCGGGCTGTCGGGGTCGCTCGGGTCCGTCGGGATCAGCGGAGTCGCCGTGCCCGTCGCCGTGTTGGCGACCGTCTCGCCACCGGCGGTCGGATCGACCGTCACCGAGTAGACGATGACGACGTCCTGACCCGGGCGCAGCATTCCGCTCCAGGACAGGGCCCCGCGAGCCACGCTCACGTCCCCGCGGGTGGCGGTCACGTCGTCGTTGTACGACGCGTGGGCCAGCGCACCGCGCAGGTCGTCGGCGATCGAAGCCGGGTCGAGCACGGTGTCACCCGTGTTGGTGCCGGTGACCGTGTAGGTGATGACGCTGCCGGGATCGACGCGCGTCCCGGTGACGGGATCGGCCGACTTGGTCACCGTGAATCCGGGGGTGGCGACCGGGTGCTCCGTCGTCGACGGGGGCGTCGTCACCGGGGTTCCCGGTGTGGTCGGGCTGCCCGGGTCCGTCGGGTCGACCGGAATGAGGGGTGTGCCCTCACCCGTGACGGTGTTGCGCAGCAGCACACCGGTGGCATCCTCGTCGACCGTGACCGTGTAGGTGATCTCGACCCGAGCGCCGGGAGCGAGCGTCCCCTTCCAGGTCAGGGTGGTGCCGTCGAGGGCGATCGCGCCGGTCGAAGCGGTCGCGTCGTCACCGTACCGGGCGTGCGCGAGCACGGCCGACAGGTCGTCGACGATCGTCGCCGGATCGAGCGTCGTGTTGCCCGTGTTGACACCCGAGATCGTGTAGGTGATCGTGTCACCCGCACGCACGGCGGTACCGGAGGCCGGGTCAGCGGACTTCACGACCTCGAAGCCGGTGTCGACGACCGGGTGGTTCGTCTCCACCGCCGGCGGGACGATCGGCGTTCCCGGGGTCGAGGGACCGGCGGGGTCGGTCGGGTCGACGGGGATCTGCGGCGTGGCGGTGCCGGTGGCGACGTTGTGCAGCAGCGCCTTCTGGACACCCGCGTCGACGGTCACCGAGTAGCGGATCGTGACGGAGGCTCCGCGGGGCACCTCACCCGACCAGGTCAGCGTGCTGCCGGTGACGGTGACGGAGCCGCGGTCGGCGGTGACGTCGTCGTTGTAGCCGGCGTCGTCGAGCACACCCGAGAGGTCGTCGACGATGCGGGCCGGGTCGAGGTCGGTGTCACCGGTGTTGGTGCCGGTGATCGTGTACGTGACCGTGTCGCCGGCCGAGACCGCCGTGCCCGACGCGGGATCGGCGGACTTGCTGATCGTGAAGCCCGACCCGATGACCGGGTGCTCGGTGGTGACGGTCGGCGGGACGATCGGCTCGCCCGGCACCTCCGGCCCCTCGGGATCACCGGGCTTCGGCGTGGTCGGCGTCGCGGTGCCGGTGACGGAGTTCTTCAGGATCTCTCCCGAGGCGTCCGCATCCACGGTCACGGAGTACGTGATGGTCACAGCCTGCCCGGGGGCGAGCGCGCCGGTCCAGGCGAGGTCGTCACCGGTGACGGTGGCGGCGCCCGTGGTGAGGGGCGTGCCGGCGACCGAGGTCGCGATGTCGGAGTTGTAGGCGGCGTGCGCGAGCACACCGGACAGGTCGTCGGCGATCGACGCGGGGTTCAGCGTGGTCGCGCCCGTGTTGGTCCCGGTCACCGTGTACTCGATGACCTGACCCGGCTCCACGACCGTTCCCGCTGCGGGGGTGGAGGTCTTGGCGACGGTGAAGCCCGCGACGGGGTGCTCGGTGGTCACGGGCGGGGTGACGGGCGGAGGGAGCGTGCCGGGCGGGGTGCCCGAGGCGGTGACGCTGTTGGCGATCCGCTCACCCTCGACGCCGGCGTCGACGATGACCGAGTAGGTCACGGTGAGCACCTGACCGGGCTCGAGCGCACCGGTCCAGGCGAGGTCGTCACCTGTGACGGTGGCGGCCCCAGACGCCACGGGCGTGCCGTCGATCTCGGTGACGACATCACCCTGGTACTCGGCGAACGCGAGCACGCCGGAGAGGTCGTCGTTCACCTGCACGGGGTCGAGGACCGTGTTCCCGGTGTTCTCGGCCTCGACCGTGTACGTGAGGCGCTGGCCGGCCTGCACGGCGAGGCCGTCGGCGGGGTCGGACGTCTTGCGCAGAGCGAGGCCGGGCACGAGCCGCACGTTCGTGAACGTGCACGTGACGTCGGTGCCGCGCGAGCCCGACGGCTGCGTCACCTCGCCCGAGGCGGTCACCGCCACCGGGGTCGTGGTCCCGTTGGGGTTCACCTGCACGCAGTCCAGCGACTCGGCGTACCGGGTGCGATCCGTCGTGCCGGATGCCGCCTCGGACAGGCGGAAGGTGTCGCCCTGGTTGGTGAAGACCGGGCCCGCGTAATCGGGCTGCAGGCCCGTGCGCTCTCCGCGCGTGGTGGCGTCGGTCTGCGCCACCTGGTAGCCGGCGGGCGACTGCACGCGCAGCGCGAACTGGTCGGTGGCCGAGTGGCGCCCCGCGGGGAGGTCCTTCTTCAGCGTGAGGGTGTTCGGGAAGGTGCAGCTGGACATGTCGGTGGGAGCGAAGGACCCGAGCGACGTGGTGTTGACGGTCTGCCCGCGGGGCAGGTCGACCTCGATGATGCGGTTTCCGCCACCGGACGCGGAGACGAAGATGTGCCCGAGGTTTCCGAACGCGATGCCGTTGCCCTGCACACCGGCACCCATGTCGTGCACCTGCTTGGCCTCGATGGTGGCCGTGCTCGGCGTGACCGTGGCGGGCAGGTCGGCGGAGTAAATGAAGTTGTCCGCGACCAGGACGAGCTGACCCGAGGCACTGAAGGCCATGTCGCCGTTGGCGCCGAACGCGCTGCTGCCGGCGGTCGGGCGGAGGGTTCCGACCTGCACGTAGGTCTGCGGCGTGAGGTTCTCCTCCCACGCGTAGATGTTGATCGCGCCGTTGATCGTGCCGCTGGCGAAGTAGTAGACGCCCGTGTCGGGGTGCACGGCGCCACGCAGCACCGACGAGTTGAGGGTGAACGACGTGCGCGTGGTGACGTCGGTCACACGGTCGTGCTTGGCCAGCACCTTGCTTCCGGCGGCGTTGGTGACCGTGTAGGCGTACTGGCCGCTGGACGAGATGCCCAGGGCGTTGTTGGAGTGGTCGACGCCGAGGGTCGTGGCACCGAGCGTTCCCCCTTCACCGGGGGCACCGCCCTGCTCGTTCACGACGAACTCGCGCACCTCGGTCGCGCTCTGCACGTACACCGCTCCGGGGGTGCAGAGGAACGGATCAGCCGCAGCTGCCGGCGCTGCCGTCAGCGTCCCGCCGATGAAGACCATCGACGAGGCGACGAGCGCCGTGCTCACGGCGCCGCCGATCAGCTTTCTCGCGCGGCCCCGCCAGCGGCTGCGCCGCTCGGACGGAAGGCCATCGGATGTGCGGTCCTTGCGGGCAACACGAAACGCCATGACTGTCTCCCCATTCATCGCTTCCCCGGCGCGCACTCGCGCACGGAAGCCCCCGCCCCCTCAGGCGACCGCCGAGCACCATTCGGGCATGGTGAACTCGGTCCGGGCCACCGCCAGCCTGCCCGTCGGCCGAGACGCGATCCTGCCGATCCCGGAGAATTCACCCCGTCTTTTCACCCCGCACGACGGCTTCCCCCGATCCCGCGAAGAGGGGCGCACCGACGACTCCGGCGCGCCCCTCCGCAGCGTGGCTACTGCCGGGACCCGATCTCGTCGATGGGACGGGTGCGCATGGTCGCCGTGGTCCCGACCCACATCGCCACGAGCGCCAGCACGCCCATCGCCCCGACGATCAGGAACGACCCCAGCACGGGCAACGCGGGGATCGGCTGCCCCGAGATGCCCATGCTCACGCCGATGAGCGGAGGGATCGCGACGACCACGCCGAACACCATCGCGATCACCGCCACGAGCACGGCCTCGATACGCATCATCGAGCGCACCTGCCCGCGGGACGATCCGATCAGCTGCAGCAGAGCCAGCTCCCGTGAGCGCTCACCCGTCGCCATGACGAGCGTGTTCACCACGGCGATCGCGATGTAGCCGAGGATCACCAGCAGTGCGACGAGGTTCACCCACCCGTTCTGGGCGTGCGCTCCAGCCCCCGCGGCCTCCTGCCCCGATCCGTCGGTCACGAGCAGACCGCGCGCCTCCAGCGCGGCCCGGACCTCGCCGGTCGCCGCCTCGTCGACCGCCACGAGCGCGAAGGAATCGAGACCCGTCGTGGTGTGGGCTCTGACCTCTTCGGCGGCCATGGTGAGGTCGCCGAAGCCCAGACCCCGCTCGTACACCGCGACGACCGTGGCCTTCAGCGGCGAACCGTCTCCGAGGTGTCCGACGACCGTGCCGCCGATACCCAGCCCGAGCGTCTGCGCGGCATCCGTGCTCACCGCGACCGTCGCGATGCCGTCGAGGTCGGCGAGCGATCCTTCGCGCACGCGGAGATCGAGACTGTGCGCGATGTTCTCCGGGTCGACGCCCTGCAGCACATGCTCGGCACGCTCCAGCTTGCCCTCGAAATCGAACGAGTCCACCACCGCCGCGCTGAGTGCGACCCCCGACGCCTCGATCACCCCCGGCGTCTCGCGGATCACGTCGACCGCCTCCGGCGAGAGTCCCGACGGCGCGGCCACCCGCAGGTCGGCGATCACCCCGGCGCTGGCCTGGGTCGCCGCCTCCGCGGCGATGATCGACGGCGCCCCGATCTGCACGAGGCCCAGCCCGATGCCGAGAGCGACCGGCAGGATGGCCGACGCCAGCCGCCTGCTGTGCGCCGCGGCGTTCGCCGACGCGAGGAAGCCCGCACACGACGAGCGACGCAGCACGGTGCCGACCAGCCGGACGCTCAACGACACCAGCCACGGACCGAGCACCGCGAGCGCGACGATCAGCAGCATGGCCGCACCGGCAGCCGCGCCGGCGGCGACCTGCCCGCGCACGACGAGCGGCACCGTCGAGACCGAGATCCCCGCGGCGGCGAGCACGATTCCTGTGATGATGCGCGGCAGACCGATGGCCGGAGCGCCCGTCGCCGATTCCCGCAGCGCTTCGACCGGATCGAGCTTCGCGACCCGGGCCGCCGCGATGCGCGCCGCGCCCCAGGCCGAGGCCAGCACGAGCAGCACCGCGCCGACGGCGGGGAGAGGGCCTGTGGCCAGGGCGAAGTCGCCGGGGATCACGCCACCGGATACGAAAGCCGCCTGCAGCACGGTCGACAGCAGGTATCCCGGCGCGATGCCGAGCAGCACCGCGACAGCCGAGACCCACAGCACCTCGCGCGCGACGAGCGCGTGCACCTGGGACGGACTCGCCCCGACGGCCCGCAGCAGCGCGTAATCACGGCGGCGCGACTGCACCGACAGCGACAGGGTGCCCGCCACGATGAACATCGCCACGAGGATGCAGGTGCCGACGAACGCGCTGCCGATGGCCACGAGCGTCGAACGCGCGGCGCCCGAGTCGAGGAACTCGACGTCGCCGCGGGCGTCTCCCGTGCGGGCGATCAGGTCGGGGAAGGCCTCGCGGATCGCACCGGCCGTCTGCTCGGGGTCGACGCCCGAGACGAACACGCCGAGTGCCTGCGCGGCCCCCTCGTGCGGGTCGAGCTGGTCGATGCGACGCTCGCTGAGGAACACGTGCGCTCCTCGCTCCGGCATCACCGGTGCCGCGACCTCGCCGACCACGCGGTACTCCGACGGGACGCCGCCGTGCGCGAGGACGACCGCGTCGCCCACGGCAAGACCGCTGCCCGCGGTGACGACGACCTCGTCGGCTGCCGCGGGCTCCTGACCCTCGCGCAGCTCGAAGCCGGTCAGCGCGGTGGAGGGCCACGGGTGCGCCTCGACCAGGACGGAACCGCCGGCACCGGCATCCGCACCGGCATCCTGCAGGGAGAGCGGAATCGTGACGTCGGCCACGACGCGGTCGACTCCAGGAAGAGCGGCGATGTCGCGCGCTGCGTCGGCGGGCAGCGGCACGCGTTCCCGCAGGGGAACCGGCAGGTCTTCCGGCACATCGACCTGCTGCGGCGCACCGACCACCACGTCGACCGCGGCATAGCGTTCCGGCGCCAAGCCTCCGCGAATACCGGATTCGACGAGGACTCCGAGGCCCGTCACCAGTGCACTCGCTACGAACACCGCGACCGCCACTCCCACGAAGCTCCCGCGGTGATGGCGAAGATCGGCACCGACGAGTCGACTCAAGCCCAGAGTGCCCGACATCACCACTCCCCCAATGCGCTCATGCGGGCGTTGACCTGCGCGGGGTCGGCACCGTCGAGGTATCCCGCGAAGGCTCCATCGGCGAGGAAGATGGTGCGATCCGCGTGCGCGGCCACCACCGGGTCGTGCGTGACGACCACGACCGTCTGATCGAGCTCGCGCGCCGTGTGCGCGAGCAGGTCGAGAACCTGCTTGCCGGAGCGGGAATCGAGCGCGCCGGTCGGCTCGTCGCCGAACACCACATGCGGCCGGGTGATGAGCGCGCGGGCGATCGCCACCCGCTGCTGCTGGCCCCCGGAGAGCTCGGAGGGGCGACGACGACGGTACTCGGTGAGCCCCACGGCGTCGAGCAGGAAGTCGAGCCACGGCGCCTCGAGTCGACGGCCGCCGAGTCGCAGCGGCAGAGTGATGTTGTCTTCGACGTTCAGTGCGGGGAGCAGGTTGTACGCCTGGAACACGAAGCCCACGTGATCGCGGCGGAAGGCGGTGAGCTGGCGTGCCTTCAGCCCCGAGATCTCGGTTCCGCCGAGGTGCACGGTGCCACTGCTCGGCCGGTCGAGTCCTGCGGCGCTGTGCAGCAGGGTGCTCTTGCCCGAGCCCGAAGGGCCCATGATCGCGGTGAACGTGCCCTTCGCGATGGCGAGGTTCACGCCACGGAGGGCCGTGACGCGGCTGGCACCTGTGCCGTAGGTCTTGACGACGGACTGCAGCCGCAGTGCTTCGGAGGGCCGCGCGTCGACGGCCGGGGAGAGTGGGGTGAAGGTCATGATCCGACGCTAGGGACGGGGCGGACGGCATCCCATCCCGCCCGCTGCCGCTTCGATGGTGGTGCTGGCTATACCGTGCCGCTCCGACCGCTCGGGCAGACTGTGAGAGTGAAGGACGGACGGATGCGGCGATGGCTGCGCGCGTGGGGATACCTGGCCGTCGAGGCCGGAGTCTCGATCGCCTCCGTGGTGTTCCTCTGCCTGGGCATCGTCCTGCTTCCCTTCATGATCCTCACCGGCGGCGTGCTGCTGATGCCCGAGACCGTGCAGAGCCTGCACCGCTGGACGGACCTGAACCGCCGTCGTGTCGGCGCCTACCGGGGCGAGGAGCTGACGCCGATCGGCCACGTGCTCCCGCCGGCCTCGACCATCGACGATCGTCTGCGCTTCGCTTTCTCGCGCGCCACCGGCCGCGACGTGCTGTGGCTCGCCGTGCAGGGGCTCCCCGTGCTGTTCGTCTCACTGCTGACGATCTCGCTGCCGGTCGCGGCGGTCAACACCCTCGCGATCACCTACTACTGGCAGTTCGCTCCCGCCGACGACCCCGTGGGCTCGGTGTACCCCGTCACCTCCTGGGAGCTCGCGGCCACGATGCCGCTGCTCGCGGCGGCGTACGCGATCCTGTCCATCCTCCTGATCCCCGCGGTCGCACGGCTGGTGTCGTACGTGTCGGCGACGCTGCTCGCGACGCCGGAGAAGTCGCGCCTCGCCGCACGGGTCGACGCCCTGACCCTCAGCCGCGCCGCCGCGCTCGATGCCCACGCGGCCGAACTGCGGCGCATCGAGCGCGACCTGCACGACGGTGCGCAGAACCGCCTGGTCAACGTGGTGATGATGCTCGGGATCGCCGAGCGCGCGCAGGAGACCGGCGGCGACGTGCTCGAACCGCTGCGGCGAGCGCAGGATGCCGCCAGCGATGCGCTCGCCGGACTCCGCCGCACGGTGCACGACATCTACCCCCCGATCCTCGACGAGCTCGGGCTGGAGGGGGCGCTGGCGTCACTGGCCGGGCGCAGCGCCGTGCCCTGCACGATCGAGACGTCGCGGGTCGGACGCGTCCCGGCCGCCGTCGAGTCGGCCAGCTACTTCGTGGTGGCCGAGGCTCTGACCAACGTCAGCAAGTACAGCGATGCCACGCGGGCCGCGGTGCGGGTCGAACGGGAGGGGGAGGTGCTGCTGATCACGGTCGAGGACGACGGCGTGGGCGGAGCAGCCGAACGCCCGGGCGGCGGCGTGGCCGGCATCCGTCGTCGCCTCGAGGCCTTCGAGGGTGGGCTGGAGCTGTCGAGCCCGGTCGGCGGCCCCACCATCCTGAGAGCGGAGCTGCCATGCGGATCGTGATCGCCGAAGACGACACCCTGCTCCGCGAGGGGCTGGCGCTGCTGCTGCGCAGCGAGGGGTTCGAGGTCGTGGCGGCCGTCGACAACGCCGAGGCATTCCTCGCCCGGCTCGACGAGGCCGATGCCGCCGTGGTCGATGTGCGGATGCCGCCCACCTTCACCAGCGAGGGGCTGAAGGCCGCGGCCGAAGCCAGAGCCCGCCGCCCCGGTTTCCCCGTGCTGGTGCTGTCGGCCTACGTCGAGGATCGGTACGCCGGTGAGCTGCTGGCTGCCGGAGCCGACGGCCTCGGCTATCTGCTCAAGGAGCGTGTCGGCAAGGTCGCGGCCTTCATCGATGCCCTGCACCGCGTGGCCGCCGGCGGCACGGTGATGGATCCCGAGGTGATCTCGCAGCTGATGAGCCGCCGTCGCGCCGACGATCCGGTGCAGACCCTCACACCCCGCGAGCGCGAGGTACTGGGTCTCATGGCCGAGGGGCTCGACAACGGCACCATCGCCGAACGGCTCTTCGTGACCGAGACCGCGGTGAGCAAGCACATCGGCAACATCTTCGCCAAGCTCGGCCTCGCCGCAAGCGACAGCGGCCACCGGCGTGTGCTCGCCGTGCTCGCATACCTGCGCAGCTGACTCGGCACCCGCTCTACCGCCGCGGTGCCGAGCGATGCCATGCTGTCGGGGATGAAGCGCAACACCAGGATCACCACTGCCGTCGTCGTCGTGGCCGTCGCCGGGCTGGTCGCCGTTGCCGCTCCCGCCGTGATCAGCGCCGCACCCGCCGTCGTCGATGCGGCTTCGTGGGCGTCGGAACGCTTCGCCGCCGAACCCTCCACGGCCCCGACGAGTGCCGCCGACGCCTCTGATCCGGTCGGATACGTCGATCTGGGCGACGGCATCAGCGTTCCCGCCGGCGGACCGGGTGATTGCACCACCAACGCGTTCATCAACATCGGGAGCGACGACGGCTCCCCGGCTCACGGGAAGCTCCTGGGCGACCTCGTCGACATGGGCGCGTCGGAGCTGGCACGCGGTCCCGTCACCCTCGATGCCGACGGCGAGATCTTCTCCTACGAGGTGCAGGCCGGCGACAGCCTCATCGCGATCGGCGAGCGCTTCTGCGTCGACTACGTCACCGTCGGCAGCTTCAACCACGTGCGCGGCAATGAGCCGATCGCTCCCGGGGACGTGCTCTACCTGCGACCAGACCCGACGCTTCCGTTCGTCGACATCTACTCGCCGTACAACGCCGAACCCGGGTCTTCGACCATCCCCTACTACGACGGAGTGGCAGCGTTCTCGACCGCTGTCGCCACCGCAGACCTGGGTGCCGCGCGGCTCCTATGGCAGCGACTGGAGAAGGACATGCCCCCGGAGACGGCGGCCGTGATCTCACACGCCCTGAGCACCGACGACCTGGCGCTGCTCCGCCGCATGTTCCCGTAGCAGCGCTTCCCCTCTGCACGCCTCGCCGTCGACGGTCGCCGTCGACGGTCGTTCTCGCGCGCCCGGAACCGCTTCGGGATCTCGTTCGAAAAAGTTTGGTATTCGGTGTTGCTAAGTACCGGTACTCGGTGTTACTTTGTACCGGTACCCAGCAACACTGAGTACCAACCGAAACGAAAGGAGGACCTGATGGGCAAGCAGATGACCGAGATGCTCAAGGGCACTCTGGAGGGCATCGTTCTGGCCCTCCTCGCCGAGCAGCCGGCATACGGGTACGAGATCACCACACGCATCCGCGACCACGGGTTCACCGACATCGCCGAGGGCACGATCTACGCACTCCTCGTGCGCATCGAGCAGAAGAACCTCGTCGACGTCGAGAAGGTCCCGAGCGAGAAGGGTCCGCCGCGCAAGGTGTACACCCTGAACGCACAGGGCCGGCAGGAGCTCGAGGAGTTCTGGAAGACCTGGGACTTCCTCGCGCAGCACATCGCACAGCTGAACAAGACCGACACCGACAACACGAGCACCACCCCGAACAAGGAGAACTGATCATGGCCGCAAAGTGGATCGAAGCGCTCACCGGATCGCTCGAGCAGAAGAAGCAGTACAAGCAGGCCAAGGCCCGCATCGACGCCCTCCCCTCGCCGTACCGCGAGGTGGCGAACGCCCAGTACCGGTACTACCTGTACTACGGCGGCATCACCGACGGCGACACGATCGTCACGATGTTCCTCGACCTCGCCGACCTGTGGGAGCGCGCCGCAGTCGACGGCACCCCGGTCAGCGCCATCGTGGGCGATGACCCCGTGGAGTACGCCGAGGACTACGCCCGTGCCTACGGCGGCACGCAGTGGATCGACAAGGAGCGCGCACGCCTCATCAAGGCGTTCGACGACGCGAAGAAGAAGGAGAACGAGTCATGACGAACCCCGCCATCTCGGTGCGCGGCATCGAGAAGTCGTACAAGGATCTGCACGTGCTGCGCGGCGTCGACTTCGAGGTCGAGAAGGGCAGCATCTTCGCCCTCCTCGGCTCGAACGGCGCCGGCAAGACCACCATGGTGCGCATCCTCTCCACCCTGCTGAAGGCAGACGCCGGCACGGCGACCGTGCAGGGCGTGGATGTCGCCTCCGACCCGGTCGGCGTCCGTGAGCGCATCAGCCTCACCGGACAGTTCGCCGCCGTCGACGAGATCCTCACCGGACGCGAGAACCTCGTGCTGGTCGCGAAGCTGCGGCACCTGCCCGACGCCGGGAAGGTCGCCGACGACCTGCTGGCGACGTTCCGTCTGACCGATGCCGGCGGCCGCAAGGTCGGCACCTACTCCGGCGGCATGCGTCGCCGGCTCGACATCGCGATGAGCCTGGTCGGCGACCCCGAGGTCATCTACCTCGACGAACCGACCACGGGCCTCGACCCCGAAGCCCGCATCGAGGTGTGGGACGTGGTCAAACAGCTCGCGAACAGCGGCACCACCGTGCTGCTCACCACGCAGTACCTCGACGAGGCGGAGCAGCTGGCCGACCGCATCGCGATCCTGCACGAGGGTCGCATCATCGCCAACGACACCCTCGCCGGCCTCAAGCGGCTGCTCCCCGCCGCCAAGGTCGAGTACGTCGAGAAGCAGCCCACCCTCGAGGAGATCTTCCTCACCCTCATCGGCCCCAAGGCCTCCGGAAAGGAGAACGCAGCATGAGCACGCACTTCGCCGCCGATACGGCGACACTCACCGGCCGCTCCATGCGGCACATCTTCCGCAGTCCCGACACGATCATCACCACGGCGGTCACCCCGATCGCGCTGATGCTCCTGTTCGTCTACGTCTTCGGCGGTGCACTCCAGCAGAGCACCGGCACCGACAACTACGTGAACTACCTGCTGCCCGGCATCCTGCTCATCGCGATCGCATCCGGCATCGCCTACACGGCGTTCCGACTGTTCACCGACATGCAGAGCGGCATCTTCGAACGGTTCCACTCCATGCCGATCGCGCGATCGAGCGTGCTGTGGGCGCACGTGCTCACGTCTCTCACGGCGAACGCCATCACCCTGGCGATCATCTTCGGCGTCGGATTCCTGATGGGCTTCCGCACCGGGGCGAGCTTCTGGGCCTGGCTCGGAGTCATCGGCATCCTGATGCTGTTCACGCTGGCGCTCACGTGGCTGGCGATCATCGCGGGTCTGAACGCGAAGACGGTCGACGGCGCGAGCGCGTTCTCGTACCCGCTGATCTTCCTGCCGTTCATCAGCTCGGCGTTCGTGCCGACCGACACCATGCCGGCTCCGGTGCAGTGGTTCGCCGACAACCAGCCGGTCACCTCGATCGTCAACACCATCCAGGCACTCTTCGCCGAGAAGCCCGTCGGCGACGACATCTGGGTCGCCCTCGCCTGGTGCGTCGGCATCCTCGTGGTCGCCTACGTGTTCGCGATCATCTCGTACCGGAAGAAGGTCAGCTGATCTTCGCCCAGCGAGACGGGACGCTCCGACCGGGTCACTCGACCCGGCCGGGGCGTTTCGCCGCGCTCGGCGAGGTGTCGGACCTCGGCGTAGGGAGGAGTTCCCCCTCTCGGGAGGATCCTTCCGCCCGGATGCTCCTCCCGACGCGGAGAACTCCGCCCGGGAGGAGACGCGGGATCACGCCTGGCGCAGAGCCGCGACCACGTCGATCTCGACGAGGATGTTCGCCAGTTGCGAGCCCACGGTTGTGCGCACGGGGTATGGCGCGGTGAAGAACTCCTCGTAGGCCTCGTTGAACTCGGCGAAATCGGCGAGGTCCTGCAGATGCACAGTCGATTTCACGACGTCGTCCGTGGTCAGCCCGTGCACCGCGAGCACCTTCTGGATGTTCCGGAGCACCTGGCGGGTCTGGTCGCCCACGCTCGCGGGAACCGCGTGGTCGTTCGCCGCATCCTGTGGTCCGAACCCCGCAGTGTAGAGGAATCCGTTCGCGACCACTCCGTGGCTGTAGGGGCCGGCGGGCGTGGGTGCCCCGTCTGCGTAGAATCCGGTCTTCGGCATCTTTCTTTTCCTTTCGTTGACGATTCAGGTCTGAGGTGAACGGCGGAGCCCGCGGCCCGGCAGGGCACCGGTCAGGCACCCGTCAGCGAGAACACGGATACCGGCGACGAACACGTCGTCGATACCCGCACCGCGACCCCGAGGGTTCTCGTAGGTGGCGGTATCGGTGACCGTCTCCGGGTCGACAACCACGAGGTCGGCGATCGCCCCGGCCACGACGGCGCCCCGACGCCCGAGACCGAAGCGTCGCGCAGGCAGCGCCGACAGGTGGTGCACCGCATCCGACCACGTCCAGCTCGCCCGCTCCCGCACGTATTCGCGCAGGAAAAGCGAGAACGAGCCGGCCGCTCGCGGATGGGGATGGGCGCCGATGAAGATCCCGTCGGAGCCGCCCATCTGCCCGGGATGCCGGAAGATGCGAGCGAGTTCCGCTCCCGAGCGAGGGCTGCGTACTGCCATCACCGCGCTGCACTCCAGACGGCAGGCGGCGAGCGCATCGAGGGCGAAGTCGACCGGTGCGACGCCGGCACGGGCGGCCGCCTCGCGCAGCGTGAGCCCGTGCGCCCACGCCCACTCGGGCGCGGCGAGGTGAGCGAGTGTGATCATGTCCGCCCATTCCGGGCCGAGGCTGGCGCTGCGTTCCGCCCGCAGCGTGCACAGCTCGCGCAGCTCGGCACGGCGAGAAGGATCCGCGATCACCGCAACCGCCGCCGCCACCGGCAGTGCCGACACCGCAGGTGGGAGCAGCGGCATGCCCAGCAGCGTGCAGCCGCGGGTGTAGGGGTAGGCGTCGAAAGTCGCGTCCACACCGGCGGCACCCAGCGCATCGAGCTGATGCAGCACGATGTCGGCGTCGGCGTGGAAGTGCGAGATGTGCACGGATAAAGGAGATCCCGCATGCGCAGCGGCCATCCGGGCGATCTCCGCGATCTCATCCATACCGGCAGCCGTGTTCGCCTCATATCCTCCGCGCATGTGCGTCACGTACACTCCGCCGGCACGCGCGACCGGTTCACAAAGGGCGGCTATCTCCGCCGCGTCCTGGAAGAGACCGGGCGTGTAGTCCAGACCGGTCGAGAGCCCGAGGGCGCCGTCGGACATGCCTTGCGCGACCAGAGCACGCATGCGTCGGCGCTCGTCCTCGCTCGCTGAACCAGCCTTGCGCCCACACACCTCGAAGCGCACGGTGCCCGCCGGTACGAGATAGCCGGCATTCACTGCTGAGATCCCGTCGACGGAGGCGAGGTAGGCATCTACGCCCCCGCCCCGAAAGGTGGGGTGCGTCCCGTTGATGGCGGCGAAGTACTCCGACGCGTACTCACCACTGCCCGGTGCGTACGACACTCCGTCCTGGCCGGCGATCACGGTCGTGATCCCCTGTCGCAGCAGAGCGAGAGTGACGTCCGGATCGTTCAACAGGCCATCGGCATGCGAGTGCACGTCGATGAATCCGGGAATCACCAGGCGATCAGAGACGTCGATCATTTCGTCGCCGTCATGCGCATCGACCCGACCGACCTTCGTGACGAGCCCGTTCTCGATCGCGACATCAGCGCGCATCGGGCCTGTCGCGTCGACGACTGAACCGCCGCGGAGAACTGATCGAATCATCATCGCTCCCCTCAGAAGTAGGTGCGGACGAGGCCGGTCACGACGTCGGATCCGGCGGACTCGACGACCGGCAGCACGCGCCACTTGTCGAAGGCGGTGCAGGGGTGCGACAGCCCGAGACGAACGACCGAGCCGATCGCGAGAGACTGCTCCGAGCGGACGTACGAGTGCTGATCGTTCATCGCCGAGACCTCGCCGTGCAGCGGCTGCCAGGGCCCGGCGACACCTCTGGACCAGGAGCGCGGGATCGGCAGACCTTCGTCGTAGGGCAGGTCTCGCTTCCCGGCGTCGACGAGAGCCAGTCCCGGTTCCGGCGCCGACACGACGCGCGCGATCGCGTGCATCGCGTTCAGGAATCGAGGAGAGTCTTCCGCCTGCGCTGCCCCCTCATCGAACGGCGAGATGCCTCGATAGAAACCATCGTCATGCACGATGTAGGCGCCGGAGCGAAGGGTGAAATGCGTACGGTCATCGCGCGCGGTCGTCCCCCAGACGTCAGCGACGACATCGAAGTAGGCACTGCCGCCGGCGGTCACGAAGAGCTCGCCGGCGTCGTAGAGAGGCGTGATCGCGGAGTGCAGTTCGAGCTGGGACTGCAGGTACGCGCGGACGGCCGCGAGAGCCGCGGGGGAGCGATCGTGCGCGAGGCTCCCCTCGTATCCGGCCACTCCGGCGAGGCGCAGCACGGAGGATGCGGCGATGCGCTCAGCCACGCGCACGGCCTCCGCGATCGACCGCGCACCCGTGCGACCCCCTTCGCCGCCGAGCTCGACGCAGACGTCGACCGGGCGCGGTATCGCGGTGGAGAGCAGAGCCGCCTCCATCGTCTCGACCGTCGCAACCGAATCGGCCCAGCTCACGAACCGGAAACCCGGATCCGCCAGCTCCTGCGCCAGCCACGCCAGCGCCGGCCGATCGACGGCGGCGTTCGCGAGCATCACCGAATCGACGCCCAGATCGCGGGCGGTACGAACCTGCCCCATGGTCGCGAAGGTGATGCCGAGCGCGCCCGCATCCCTCTGCCGCTTCCACAGCGCAGGCGCCATGGTGGTCTTGCCGTGGGGCATGAGGGCGAGGCCCCGCTCCGCGCACCACTGCGCCATCGTGGCGACGTTCGCCGTCATCGCTGCGTCGTCGAGCACGATCAGCGGAGTCCAGAACTCCTCGAGTCGTGGGGCTGTCGCGAGGAACTCCGTCACCGTCAATCCGGCCGCACGCCCAGGTAGGCCCTTGTCGCGCGCGGTGAGCACTCCTGCGTCATCCATCGTCATCGCGTCTTCACCGGCGTGCTCGTCTTCAGCTCGTGCAGGCGCCCCGCACCCTCGACATCGGGCTGGACCGAGGCGACCAGTGTGGCGATCACACCGACCACCGCGATCACCGCCGCGTACACGACGACCGGCCAGAAGGCGCCTCCGGCAGCCGCCACCAGTGCCGTGCAGATCAGCGGGGCGAGGCCGCCGCCGAGGGTGTTGGAGATCTGGTAGCCGATGTTCACGCCTGTCGTCCGAGCCTCCGGATCGAACATCTCCACGAGCATCGTCGAGAGGGTCGCCTGCATCGCAACGCCGAAGACGACGAACCCGAGGATCTGTCCGAGCCAGATCAGCCACATGTTCCCCGTGCTGAACATCATGAAGGCCGGATAGACCATGGCCGCGAAGCCGAGACAGCCGATGATGTAGACCGTCCGCCTGCCGATGCGATCGGAGATCGCACCCCACAGCGGAGCGACGACGATCTGCAGCAGACCCACGAGCATGGTGCCGGCGAACCCCATCCAGGCCGGCAGATGCTGGTTCGACACGATGAACGCCAGACCGTACGTGAGGATGACGTAGCCGGCGATCGACTGCGGCAACCCGATGAGGATGCCCATGATCGCGTTCTTCGGGTGACGGAAGACCTCGATGAGCGGGTTGGGCTTCTTGCCCGTGGTGGCGAGGAGAAGCGTCTGCGTGTCGGTGAACGCCTCAGACTCCTCGAGCTGGCGACGAAGCAGCACTGCCGCGATCGCGAGCACGATCGAGAAGACGAACGGGATGCGCCACCCCCACTGCAGGAACCACGATTCCGGCGTGAGCCCGAGACCTGCCATCAGACCGCCCGAGACCACGTTGGCGACACCCGCACCGCTGATGAGGAAGGCTCCGTAGAGCCCTCGCTTGCCGGTCGGCGCGGCTTCGACGACCATCGTGGCCGCACCGCCCATCTCGCCGCCGACGAAGAAGCCCTGGCAGAGCCGGAAGAACAACAGCAGCAGCGGTGCAGCGATGCCGATCATCTGGTCGGAAGGGATCAGGCCGATGCCCGTGGTCGCTACCCCCATGCCGATGACCGTGCTCATGAGCACGACCTTGCGTCCCCGGCGGTCGCCGACGATACCCCAGATGATGCCGCCGACCGGACGGAGGAAGAATCCGACGGCGAAGGTCGCGAACGACGACAGCTGGGCGATGACGGGGTCGTTCGAGGAGAAGAACACCGCGGGGAACACTGCCGCAGCCGCGAGGCCGTAGAGGTAGTAGTCGTAGTACTCGATCAGCGTTCCGATCGCCCCACCGGCGATCGTCTTGCGCTGCTTCGGGGTCAGGCCAGATGAGGCGACAGTGGCCATCCGGGGCTCCTTCTTCGGGGAATGCAGGGCCGCATACGTTGCGGTCCGGCCTCGACGGATCGTCTGGGCGTGGATAAACTAACAGCGGAATAGACAATCTGTCTATCACTCGTATTTTTTGTACGCCTGTATCGTTGCTCCGGATTGGAGTCACAGAATGTCGACATCGACGACAGCAGAGAACGCGGTTGCAGCCCTGGCCGATGATCTCGCACGGGAGACGTACGAGAGTGCAGAAGAGGTCCTCCGCCTCTATCGACCCGTGCTCCGTGCCCTCGCCACCGCGGCCGGACCGACCGTCGAAGTCGTGCTCCACAATCTCGACGGCACCGACGTCGACCTGGGTCACACGATCATGGCCATCGAGAACGGGCACGTCACCGGGCGCGCTGTCGGGGGCCCCTCGACCTCTCTCGGTCTGGACGTGCTCAAGGACCGCCGGGGGAACCACGACGCCTTCGGCTACACCGGCTACACCAGCGACGGGCGGGAACTGCGCTGTTCCTCGGTCTACTTCCACAATGGCGCCGGCGACATCATCGCGTCGCTGTGCGTGAATGTCGACCTCAGCCCGCTGCTCCTCGCCCGCAAGACGCTCGACGCGCTCCTCCCGGCGCCCGTACCCGCGAACGCTCCGAAGGAGCACTTCGGCGCCGACCTCGTGTCGGTGATGGATTCGATGATCACCGAAGCCATCCGCGAGATCGGGCGACCCCTCGAGAGCATGTCGCGCGATGACAAGATCACCGTGCTGGAGCGGCTGGATCAGCGTGGTGCCACACAGATGCGCAAGTCGGTGGAGGCCATCGCCAAGCGCCTGGGCATCTCCCGGGTGACCGCCTACTCGTACCTCGAAGAGGCCAGGACGCGATGACAGGACCGACAGGGAACATGATGGACAACTCCGGCTTTGATGCGATCTTCGGTGGCACGCGCCTGATGGCGATCCTGCGCGGCATGGGGGCGGAGCACAGCCTCGCCCTGTCGACCACCGCGTGGAACCTCGGGATCGACGTCGTAGAACTCCCCATCCAGACCCCCGACGACGTCGAGGCGCTGCGCGTGGTCGCCGCCGCCGGACGCACGCGCGGCAAGGCCGTCGGCGCCGGCACCGTAGTCTCGGCCGAGCATGTCGCGCAGGCGCTCTCCGCCGGCGCCACGTTCACCGTCAGCCCCGGGCTCGATCTCGACGTCGTGCGCGCCTCGCACGAGGCCGGAATGCTCAGCCTTCCCGGTGTCGCCACGGCCAGCGAGGTGCAATCCGCCACTTCCGCGGGACTCACCTGGCTCAAGGCGTTCCCCGCGTCCGTACTCGGTCCGCAGTGGCTCACGGCGATGAACGGCCCCTTCCCCCAGGCACGATTCGTGACCACGGGTGGCATGAACGCGGCCAACGCCGCCGAGTACCTCGACGCCGGCGCCAGCGTCGTCGCCGTCGGCTCGGCGCTGGAAGACGCCGCGCAGCTGCCGCAGCTCGCCGCGCTGCTCGGTGCGGGCGCGCGGCGATGAGCTCTCTCGACGCGAGGCTCGCCCACGTTGACGCGCGTCTCGCGTACGAGATCGATGTGGTCGCCGCCCGCGAAGCCGTGGCCTCCGGAGAGGCGGTGCTGGTCGATACGCGGCGCCTCGAGTCGTGGAATCACGGCCACATCGCCGGGGCGATGCATCTGCCCAAGACCGCGGTCGACGCACGGCTCGCGACGCTCCCCCGCGATCGCACGCTCATCGTCTACGGCTGGGGCCCCGGGTGCAACGGCGCCACCTCGACCGCCCGAGTGCTGCTCGCCGCCGGGCTCGATGTGCGCGAGCTGCTCGGCGGCTACGAGTACTGGGTGCGCAACGGCTTCGAGGTCGAGTCGTCCGGGGTCGTCTCCCGGCGTCGTCCCGACCCTCTGGTCACGGCCGAGCCCTGACGGCGTCCCGGCCCGTCCGCCCTCTCGTTCCGGTCGCACTTACTGTCGCCAAAAGGCCGCCCGCACGACAGAAAGTGCGACCGGAACGAGGGAGCGGGAGCGCCGGAGGGGACGGAGTTGGAGGGAAGGGACCGAGGACTGGGGGAGGCGTCACCGGAGCCCGAAGGGCGCGAGCACCACACGGCGGTCCGTCCGCACCCACACCGCACCATCGGCACGCTTCTCGGCGCGGGTGGCGAAGCGGTAGCGGTACGACACCGCACGCACCCACCGCGGTCTTTCGCCCTCGAACGGGTCGATGCGCAGCAGCGCGAGGGTCGGAGCATCCGCTTCCAGCAACCGCACCAGGAACGCGGTGAACCAGTCGTCGAGCGAATGCCCGAGCGGAAGGAACCACATCAGCCAGTCGAGCCGCAGATGGTAGGGAGCGAACTGTCGCGGCATCCTGCGCACATCACCGGGCTTGCCACGGAACTCGTACTCGCGCCACTCCACCCCCTCTTCGTCGGCTGAGCCCTCGACGATGATCTCGATGCGCTCCTTCGTGACCGTGCCGAATGCGCCGTAGGCGTTGGCGAGCTGCCAGCGGTTGAAGCTCGCGTTCATCAGCTGCCGCCGCGCGAAGAGGTTGCGCAGCGCCGGCACGCTCAGCACGACATACAGCAGCCCGACCGCCGAGGTGACCACGACCCAGGCCAGCGGCATCCCGTCGATGATCCAGGGAGGATCGGTCCGCGGGGCGGCCACGGGCATCCCGACTCCCGGCAGCCCGATCACGGAGAACGCGATGACCATCGTCGCCGCGTTCAACCACGCGAAGTTTCCGGTGACGACGAGCCACAGCTGCGTCAGGATCACGATGGATGCCGCCACCGCACCGACGACCTGCGGTACCGGGCCGCGCACCCACAGCGCCAGGACCGGCGCGAACAGGAAGATCGGCACGACCAGCTGCGCGAAGTGGTTGCCCAGCACCTCGCCGCGATGGAACCAGCGCGGCAGCAGATGCGCCTGCCTGCTGAGCGGACCCGGCATGGGCTGCGTCTCATGGTGGTACATGAGTGCCGTCAGGTCGCGCCATTCGCGTCCGCCGCGGATCTTGATCATCCCGGCACCGAACTCGAGCCGGAAGACCAGCCACCAGAACAGGACGATCACGACGGTGGGCGGCGGCTGATCGCCCGAGCCGAGGAACGCCGCGAGGAACCCCGCCTCCAGCAGCAGCATCTCCCACCCGAACGAGTAGAACGTCTGCCCGATACTGACGATCGACATGTACCCGAGCCACAGCGCGAGGAAGCACAGCATCGGAACCCACGGCGGCCCCCACTGCGGGATGCCGACCACGAGAAGTGCCGCGACCACGATGCCGGCCGCGCACAGCAGCACGAGGCGGCGGTCGGTATAGCGGATGCGCGAGAACAGGGTCGGATGCAGCATCCGTCGTCTCGCCTTGTCGCGGCCGACCCATTCGAGCAGCGCCGGCGCGGGAAGCAGTCCGTGTTCGCCCAGCAGCGGCCGGAACTGGTTCAGGCTGGAGACGAACGCGACGAGATACAGCGCCGCGATGCCGCGCTGCAGCACCTCACGCGCGAATCCGAAGTCGACCGCCGCGAACCCGTCCACGGCCACAGGCTACGCCCGGGCTCGTGAACGGGTCAGGGGGTTGCACCGCGTCGGGAGGAGGTCTCCTCGTCGGGAGGAGGTCTCCGCGTCGGGAGGAGCCTCGAGGTCGAGATCTCCGCCCGAACGCGAGATCTCCTCCCACCGCGCGCTCACACCGTGCGCAGCGCCGACGTGGGCGAGAGGCGGGCGGCGCTGATCGCCGGATACAGCCCCGCGATCACACCGACCACCAGCGCCACGGCCGGGCCCCCGACGAGCACCACGAGGGGTATCGTCGCCGCCTGCCCCTGGATGCCGGCGTAGACGAACACCCCTGCGGCCCCCAGCAGCAGACCGGCGACGCCCCCCAGGCCGCCGAGCACGATCGCCTCCGCCACGAACTGACCCGCGATCTGACCCGAACGCGCGCCGAGCGCCCGCCGGAGTCCGATCTCGCCACGCCGCTCCAGCACCGCCACCACCATGGTGTTCGCGATGCCGATCCCTCCGACCAGCAGCGCGATCGCCGCGAGACCGACCGCGAGGCCGGACAGCGAGTCATCCGCGGTGTCCCGCGCCCCGGCGAGGTCGCCGAGTCCGGTCACCTGCACGTACGGGGACGACGGATTCGCGGCGCGCGCGATCGCGTCTCGGACCTTCTCGCCCGTGCCGCCGTCGGCCATGCGCACGTAGATCGAGGCGATCGTGTCATCGCCCTTCGCCGACACGTGCTCGGCCGCCCAATGATCGCCGAGGAAGGCACTCGCGTCGATGTCCTCCGCGAGCCCGGCCGAGTCGAGGATCCCGATCACGGTGTACCACTGCTCGCCGATCCACACTCGCACGCCCGGCTCCGTGATGCCCATGCGCGCAGCTGCCGCTGACCCGAGCACGGTCACCGGCAGGGAGCGGTCGGTCTCGTCGAACCACGACCCCTTCGCGACCGATCCCTCCACCGACGAGAGGAAGTCGGGACTCGCCGCATACGCGGTCAGCCCGTTGCCCTGGCTCTTCGGCATGAGGTCGTTGCGATACACGCCGGTACCGTCCGGCACCTTCTCGAGCACCCCGACCTGCTCCACCCCCGTCACCCGCTCGATCATCCCGCCGGCCGTCTCGGGCAGTGCGACCGGTTTGTTGTCCGGCCCGTACCCCGGCTGCACCACGATCATGTTGGCGCCGAGCGCGTCGAGCTTGGCCAGCAGCTCCGCCTGGTTCGATGCGGCGATACCCGTGATGGCGGTGAGTGCCGCGATGCCCACGGCGACGCCGAGCGCCGACAGGGCCGTGCGCATCTTGCGGCTGCGCGGCCCGATGAGCGCCGTGCGGATGCTGTCCGCGACGCTCAGCCGCGGCATCCGCTCCCCTCGGCGCCTCATGCCGCGACCTCTTCCCGATCCGGTGAGCCCGTATCGCTCACGATGCGTCCGTCGTGGATGCCGACCTGCCGCTGCGTGCGCTCCGCGATGTGCGGGTCATGAGTGATGATCACGACCGCAGTGCCGGAGTCGGCGATCGAGGTGAGGAGTTCGAGGATGCGTTCGCCCGTGGTGGAGTCGAGCGCCCCCGTGGGCTCGTCGGCGAAGAGCACCGACGGATTCCCGACGATCGCGCGGGCGATGGCCACCCGCTGCTGCTCCCCGCCGGAGAGCTGCCCGGGACGGTGCTTCATGCGGGCGCCGAGACCGACCCGTTCCAGGGCGGCCGCCGCACGCACCGAGCGCTCCGCCGCGGGCACTCCCGAGTAGAGGAGCCCGAGCGCCACGTTGTCGACCGCGCTGAGCGCCGGCAACAGGAAGAACTGCTGGAACACGAACCCGATGCGGCGAGCGCGCAGCACCGCCCGCTCGCGCTCGGCGAGGGCTGCGGCATCCGTCCCGTCGATCAGCACGGTGCCGCTGGTGGGATCGTCGAGCGTGCCCATGATCGAGAGCATCGTGCTCTTGCCGGATCCGGATGCCCCGACCACGGCCACCAGTTCTCCGCTCTCGATCGCGAGACTCATGCCGTGCAGCACGCGCAACGGTGGACTTCCCGGATACTCCTTGATCACGTCGACGAGCTCGACCACGGTGTCCGGCGTCATCGCGCCACCACCACGGCGTCGCCGGCAGCGAGGTCTCCGCCCGTGACCTGCACCTTGGTGTCGGCGATCAGTCCGACCTCCACGGCGACCCGTTCGACCTTGCCGCCCTTGCGCAGCACGTCGACCGCATAGCCTCCGTCGGTCGTCGCCACCAGGGCGGTGACCGGCACGACCAGCGCGTCCTTCACCTCCGAGGTCGCGAACACGACCTTGACCGCACGCAGTCCGATGCCCTCGGCGACGGCCGGATCGTCGAACTCCACGTTCGCCGTGGCGGGCGTGGTCTCGCCCTCCTTCTCGGTCGGCTGACCACCGGGGTCGACGGCGGTCACCGTCGCGGGCACCTCCGTCCCGTCCGGCAGCACCACGGTCACCCGGGTCCCCGGCAGGATCTCGCGGGCCTGCGCGTCGGTGAGCTTGGCGACCACACGCAGGGTGGTGCTGGTGTAGGTCAGCGGACTCGTCCCGGCGGGGTCTCCCAGCTTTCCCTTCACCGACTCGATGCGCACCGATGCGGCGGTGATCGCGACCACGTCTCCCAGCTTCACGATGCCGTCCTGCGGCACCCCGAGCGACTTCTGCCAGGCCTTGACGTTGGTCTCCGTGACCGCGGTGAACTCGTCGTCCACCGTCATGTTCCTGCCGAAGCCGAGGTCGGCGAGCGCCTGCTCCAGCTGGCGCACATCCGGGCCCTTCTCGACGCCGACGCCGAGGTCGCGCCAGAACGGACGGTCGCCGCGCATCGCGATCACCGGCTTCCCGTCGACCTCGTAGATCGCCTGGCCGACGCCGATCACCTCACCCGCGGTGGGCAGGCGTGTGATGGTCCCCCCGCGCCCCGGCAGCGCGATGGATGCTCCGTAGCTGAGGGTGCCGTTCAGCCGCAGGTCGGAGGTCAGCGTGGTGAGCTCGGCCGTGGCGGTGACCGGCTTCTCGGCGTCGTCCGGAGACTCGGCCACCGAGCTCCACGGCTGCAGCACAGCGAGTGCCACCGCCGCGGCCACGAGCAGCACCCCGACCGGCAGCAGCACCTTCGTCACCCGGCGGCTCATTCCTCGCCTCCGGAGGGCATGACGGTCCCCGCGGTGAAGGCGCCTTCGAAGTATTCGCTCATCAGGGCGAACCAGTCGAAGTCGACGGCTTCGATGCTCTCCTGCGTGAACATGGGCGGCATGTCGCCCGCCTTCTCCGCACACGCCTCGAGGAGGGTGCGCGCCTCGTCTTCGGTGATGCCCGTCGGCAGCGTCAGCATGCCGTCGGAGTCGGGGTCGGCGAAGTCCGTGAAGCCGTTGTCCCGTGCGCACGACGCGAAGGCGAGCCCGGCCTCCGTGAGCTCCTCGGGGGAGATCATCTGCGTCTCGGCGCCCGCCTTCATCGAGATGTCCGGCTCCGGCTGCGTGAACTCGGGGACCTTCTCCTCGCACGCCTCCCACGCCGCGCGCTGGCCGCCGTCCTCGGGGTAGCCGGATGCAGCTGTCGAGGCCATCCACGTGCCGTCGTCGTCCGTGAAGATCATCGTCATCGCCATCTCCTCTCCGGCGCCGGCAGAGGCGGTACTGTCGCTCAGCGTGCCCATCGCCCCGTCACCGGGAGCATCCGGCATCAGCAGCCCGACCTGACCGCCTTCGACGATCTTCGCCGTCTGGCCCTCGTCGGTCAGGCAGCTCACGAACCGCGCAGCGGCCGCATCGTTCGCGCCGTCCTTCGCCTTGTCGTCCCCGGACGGGGCGGTGCACGCAGAGAGCGCGAAGAGCGCCACGACAGCGGGCATCACCACCATGGACCGGCGTGCTTTCGAGTCGAACATGACTTTCCCTTTCTCGCGGTCGCAGCTCGTCCGCGACGTGCAGTCAGTTCTACGGATGCGCTGGTTTGCTGGGGGTATGACGGCGCCTAACCGGAAACTAACCGCGCACCGCGCACCCTCGGAGACGGGAGGTGCCATGCGACTGCTGCTGGTGGAAGACGAGGCCGACCTGGCCGACACCCTCGCCGACGGCCTGCGCCGGGAGGGATACCTCGTCGACGTGGCGCGCGATGGGGCGAGCGCCCTGACCGCCGCCGCATCGAACGATGTGGACGTGATCGTGCTCGACCGTGACCTGCCCGTGCTGAGCGGCGATGCCGTGTGCCGCACCCTCGTGGCGCAGGAGTACCCGGCGCGCATCCTGATGCTCACCGCCGCCGGCACCCTCAACGACCGCGTCGAGGGCCTCGACCTCGGTGCCGACGACTACCTCGCCAAGCCGTTCGCGTACGTCGAGCTGCTCGCGCGCCTGCGTGCTCTCGGCCGCCGCGGACACTCCGCGCGCGCGAGTGCGGTGCTCGAATTCGCCGGGGTGCGCCTCGACGTCGTGCGGCGCATCGTGGAGCGCGACGGCACGCCGATCCGCCTCACGCTCAAGGAGTTCGGGGTGCTCGAGACGCTTCTCGCGGCGGAGGGCGGCTACGTCAGCGCCGACGATCTGCTCGACGAGGTGTGGGACGAGCCGCACGAGCGCACCCGAGGCGTGGTCAAGATCGTGGTGCACACGCTGCGCCGCAAGCTCGGGGCTCCCGAGGTCGTCCAGTCCGCGGCAGGGCACGGGTATCGAGTGGGGACGACATGAGACGCATGAGCTTCCGCACCCGGCTGGTCGTCACCATCGCGGCCGTGTTCATCGCCGCGGGTGCCGCACTGCTCTCGGTGCAGTACCTGGTGGTGCAGTCGCTGTTCGCCTCGGCCATCGACACGACGGCCGCGACCTGCGTGCCCGCGCTGTCGGTCACACAGGTCGCGCCGGGGACGCCGGCCGCGGACAGCACCGACATGAGCAGCATCTCCCCGCTCACCGAGAGCGGCGATCTCCTCTACGGCACGACCGGCACCGGATGCGCCTACTTCGCCGAGACCACCGATGTCACCGGCTTCGCGGTGGCCACGCCGATGCAGACCGTCGCGCTCGACGCCGTGGAAGGAGCGGTGCTGCAGCAGTCGACGTTCCTCGCGGACGAGGTCGGCAGCGGGCTCCTCCTGTGGTCGATCGTGGTGCTCGTCGCCTTCACCGGTGTCGCCGCCGCGATCGCGTTCTGGCTCGCACGGCGCTCACTTGACCGCATCGGGGAAGTCACCGCCGCAGCCCGCGACATCTCGGAGCGCGACCTCGGGCGCCGCCTCGATCTGCCGGGCCCCGACGACGAGATCAAGGAGCTGGGCGACACGATCGACGGGATGCTCGACCGGCTGCAGTCGGCGTTCACCGCGCAGGATCGCTTCGTGGCCAACGCCTCGCACGAGCTGCGCACCCCGCTGACCACGACCAGGACCGCCCTGGAGATCCCGCTCGAACAGGGGGCGGTGCCGGCGGACCTGCAGGCCAACATGCAGCGCGCGCTGCGGGCCACCGAGCAGAGCGAGCGTCTCATCACGGCCCTGCTCGCCCTCGCCCGGGCCCGCACCGGGCTGGACGAGGTCGAACCGGTGCAGTTGAGCACGCTCATCGAGGACCAGGTCGACGACCTCGACGCCCAGGAGATCGAGGTGCACGCGAACCTGCGCGACCTCACGGTCGAGGGCGATGCGGTGCTGCTGGCCAGGGCCGTGCGCAACCTGCTCGAGAACGGCATCCGCCACAACGTGCCCGGCGGTGAGCTGTGGGTGCGATGCCGGCGGGAACGCGGACGAGCCGTCATCGAGGTCGAGAACACCGGGACGCCGATCACCCCTGCCACCGTGCAGCTGCTCACCGAGCCGTTCTACCGCGGCGATGCGAGTCGCACCTCGGCCGGCCCGGACGGCACCGGGCTGGGACTCGCGATCGTGCAGAGCATCGCCAAGACCCATGGCGGCGAGGTGCGTCTGCGCGCCCGCAAGGGCGGCGGCCTGATCGCCGCGATCGTCCTCCCGCTCTGACCCGACCTACCTCCGGTCGCCCCGACCGACGACCTCCATGCGTTGCGTGAAGGTCATCCGGTCCTGCACGACCCGCTCCGGGTCCCACCCCGGGCCGGGCGTCGAGGCGATGAGGAGCTGCGAGTACGGGTGTTGCGGGCTTCGCAGCACCTGGCCGGTCTCTCCCTGTTCGACCACCGTGCCGCGGAACAGCACGAGCACGCGGGAGCAGAGCTCGCGGATGACGGCGAGGTCGTGACTGACGAACAGATAGCTCACCCCCGACTCGCGCTGGATCTCGGCGAGGAGTTCGAGCACCTGCGCCTGCACGGAGACATCGAGTGCGGACACGGCCTCGTCGAGCACGACGAGGCGCGGAGACACCGCCAGTGCGCGCGCGATCGCGACGCGCTGCCGCTGACCGCCCGACAGCTCATGCGGCTTCGCGTCGGCGTGCCGCTCGGTCAGCCGCACGCGATCCAGCAGCTCTCCGATCGTGCGGTCGATGTGCGCGCCCGCCCCCTGTTCCCGCAGACGCAGGGTGCGCCGCAACGCCTCGCGCACGGTCAGCCGTCGATCGAGCGAACCGTTCGGGTCCTGGAACACCATCTGCACCGCACGAGCCCTCGCACGGCGCTCGGCTCTGCCGCGCGGCCTGCTCAGGCGGTCGACACCGTCGATCACCGCCGACCCCGCGTCGGCGCGTTCCAGACCGACGAGGATCCGAGCGATCGTCGACTTGCCCGAACCCGATTCACCGACGAGGCCGAGCGCCTCACCCGATTCGATGGCGAAGCTCACGTTGTTCACCGCGACGACGCGCTCGGCTCCCGGACCCATCCGAAAGGCCCGATACAGCTCGGAGACCTCCACCAGACTCATGACGCCTCCTTCGTGTCGAGCACCGGGGCCGCGGCGATCAGCGAGAGCGTGTACGGATGGACGGCGTCCGCGAACAGGCCCGGTGTCGTCAGCGTCTCGACGATCTCGCCCTGCCGCAGCACATGGATCCGATCGCAGATCGCTCCGGCGAGCGCCAGGTCGTGGGTGATGAAGAGCATGCCGAGACCGCGGTCGCGGATCTGCCGTTGGAAGATCGCGATGATCTCGGCCTGCGTCGTCACGTCGAGCGCACTCGTCGCCTCATCGGCGAGCAGGAGCGCGGGATCGGTGCTCAGTGCGGAAGCGATGACCACGCGCTGGAGCATGCCGCCCGAGAGCTCATGCGGGTACTGTCGCATTCTCCGCTCCGGGTGGGTGAGTCCCACCGCGGCGAGGAGCTGGACGATATGCGCCTCGGCGCGACCTCGTCGCCAGCCGTGCACGCGGACGAGTCGTTCGGTGAGCGAGTCCCCGATGCGCCGCACCGGATTGAGCGCGGCGCGCGGATCCTGCTGCACCAGCGAGACGGAATCGGAGCGCACTCGGCGCCGGGTGCTCCCATCGGCGGCGACCATCTGGGTGCCGTCGACGCGGATGCTCCCCTCGATCGACGCCTCATCGCCGTAGAGCGCGAGGACGGCGCGAGCCGTCGTGGACTTGCCCGAGCCCGACTCTCCCACGAGTCCGACGAGCTCACCGCGGTCCACCGTGAGGCTGACACCGGCGAGGATCCGAACCGCGTCGTCTCCTTCGCCGAAGGCCAGGTCAAGGTCCTGGATGTCGAGGAGCATCTTTCATCCCTTCGCAAGCAGTCGGTCGGCCACGCGCACCCCGGCGACGTTCACCGCGATGACGACGATGGCGATGGCGGCACCGGGGACGAGCGTGGGAAGGAACTCCCCCTGGATGATTCCGGGTTGCCCCTCCTGGACCATCAGGCCCCACTCCGAGCTCGGAGGCTGCGCCCCGAACCCGAGAAAGCTGAGCGTCGCGAGACTCATGAGGGCTTCGCCGAAGAGGACGACGAGATACCCGACGAGCGGAGGGAGCAGGTTCGGGATGACTCCGCGCACGCAGATCGTCAGGCCGCCGAGCCCCTGAACCCGGTACGCGTCGATGTAGGGCCGCGTCATCTCGCTCAGGGCCAGGCTGCGCGTGTACTTCGCGATGACCGGCGCGTATGCGAGCGCGAGCGCCACGATCGCCGTGGCCGGCCCCTTGCCGAACACGGCGATGACGAGCACGACGAAGAGCAGCCCGGGGAACGCGAACATCACGTCGGTCGCGCGGGCCAGGACCGTATCGATCCATCCGCCCCGCCACGCCGCCAGGACACCGATCGCCACTCCGAGCACGGTGGCGAGCGCGAGCAGCACCACCGGCCCGACGAGCGTTTCACCCGCTCCGATGAGAAGCCGGGAGAAGAGGTCGCGTCCGAGCTGGTCCGTGCCGAGCAGGTGCTGTGCGCTCGGCCCTTCCCAGATAGCGGCGAAGTCGACGCTGTCGGCCTGGAAGGGGGCGAGGAGCGGGGCGAACGCGGCCGCCGCCGCGATGAGTGCGAGGAGGCCGCAGGAGATCCAGAAACCGAGATCGGATCCGGACCGCCGACGGCGGCGCACCCGCGGGAGGATCACGGAGGTCATGCGGACACCGTCCTTCGTCGGATACGGGGGTCGAGCACGGGAAGGAGCAGATCGACGATCGTCGTGACGATCATGTAGGCCACGACCATGAACAGGAGCACCGCCTGCACCACCGGGAAGTCGTGCGTGTTGATCGCGTCGACGAGGAGCGAGCCGACGCCGGAGATCCCGAACACCGTCTCGACCGCGACCGTTCCGGCGATCATGCTCGCGATGACGAGCGCGACCATGGTGATGATGGGTCCCCAGGCCCCGCGCAGGACGTGATCGCGCACGATGTACCGCTCGCGGAGACCCGAGGCACGGGCGGCCTCGACGTGCTCCGAGGAGAACTGCTCGATCATGGACTGTCGTGTCACGCGGCTCACGATGGCGAGCGCGGTGATGGCGAGGGTGAGTGCCGGGAGTGTGAGCGCATACAGACGATCGAGTCCAGCGGACCCCGCACCTGCCACGGGGAACCATCGCAGTTCCACGGCGAAGAACGCGACGAAGGCGATTCCCAGCACGAAGGAGGGGATGCTCGCGGCGAGAGTCGTGAATCCGATGATGGCGGTATCGGCCGCCTTTCCTCGGCGCACGGCCGCGACGATGCCGAGGCCGATGCCGACGACGGTGAGCACGACGGCCGCGTAGGCGACGAGCGACAGGGTGATGGGCACCCTCGCCGCCAGGAGCGCGCTCACGGGCTGGTGGTACTGGAACGACTGTCCGAAGTCGCCGGTGAGGACTCCGGAGGCCCAGTGCCAGTACTGGACGAGCATCGGCTCGTCCAGGTGGTACTGGGCCCGGACGCTCGCGATCCGCTCCGGGGTCAGGTTCTCGGGGTTGCCGATGAGGAACGTGACCGGGTCACCCGGCGCTGCGTACATCGCAGCGAAGATGATGAAGGAGGCGATCACCAGCGTGAAGACCATGCCGGCGAGCTTGCGGAGCGCGAATGGCATCGTGACTACCCCTTCGCGCTGCCGAGATCGACGGCCCACGGGTAGTAGATGAACGCCGCAGAGGCGGGGACACCCGTCACCGTCTTCGACATGATGAGCGTCGACGGCGTCGCGACGACCGGGATCCACACCGCGTGCTCCACCCAGCGCTTCTGCAGCTCTGTCGTGATCTCGGCGCGCTCGACGTCATCGGTCGCGGCGTAGCCCTCGTCCACCAGCGCATCGTATTCCGGGTCGGAGAAGACGCCGAAGTTCACGCTCGCATCGGACGCGCCGTTCTTGTAGAAGCCGAGGGGGTCGTTCTTCGAGATGTAGTACTCGTCGGGCCACAGATCGGCCTGGCCTCGGAGGTCGGGGTCGGAGTAGAAGTCGCCGTACTGCACCTGCGGGATCACGGTGATCTCCGCCTCGAGCCCGATCGATTGCGCCGCGGCGACCAGCGCATTCGCGATCACGTTGTGCGTCGAGGAGCCGTTCGAGGCGACGACGATCGGGGCGGAAGGGGCGCCGGCCTCGGCGATCAGGTCCTTGGCCGCCGCGAGATCGGCCTCGCTCGGCTTCGCGGGCGCGCCCTCGAGAGCGTCGTAGGCCTGCTCGAAGGTGTCGACCTCGTATCCCCATGCTCCCGAACCGACGGGTGTCTTCCATGGCTGGGCGAGACCGCCGAAGGCAGCCGTGGCGACACCGGTCCGGTCGAGGGCGAGCGAGAGGGCCTGACGGATGCGCTCATCCGTCAGTGCGCCGCGATCGGTCGCTTCGAGCACCCATGCGTTCGTCGAGGGTCCTTGATAGACGGACACGTCGGCGCTGCCGATGAAACTCCGGGCGGCGCCGGCGTTCTCGAGGAACGACCCCTGGGCCTCACCGGTCGTGACCGAGTTGGCTATCGCGGTCTCGTCGGCCCATCGGAAGACGACCTCGTCCGTGAGGGCGTCGACGTCGGAGTCCCAGTAGTCGGGGAACCTGGTGATGGTGAGCTGCGACCCCGCGTCCCACGACGTCACCTGGTACGGCCCGCTGCACGCGGAGGCCGAACCGGGGCTGCCGAAATCCTCTCCTTCGGCTTCGATCACACGCGGGTTCCAGACGATACCGCCATCGCCCGCCATCGCCTGGAGCAGGATCGCATCCGGCTGTGATGTCGTGACGGTGATCTGGTCGGCGCCGGTCTGCTCGATCGAGACCACGTTCCGGTACTCGTCGGATTCGGCGGCACCGTCCTCGGAGTGGCGCTGCATGCTCCACACGACGTCCGCCGTGCTCACGGGGCTGCCGTCGTGGAACAGCGCCCCCTGCCTGATGGTGAAGACGAGATGGGTGTCGTCGGTCCACTCGGCGTCCGATGCCAGCCCGGGGCCGAGGGTCAGATCGGGCTGCACCTGCATGAGCCGGTCGCAGACGTTCGCGAGAACCGTGTCGTCGGCGGTGGTCGCATCGATGTCGGCATCGAGTGTCGTCGGCTCTCCGCCGAGCATCCACGTCACGCTCTCGAGCGGGCCGGAGGCGGCGGGTGTCGTCGCGCCGAAAGGCACGTCGAGCGCGGCGTCGCCGTCTTCGCCCTTCGAGCCCGAACTGCAGCCGGCGAGCACGAATGCCGAGGCGGCGAGCACGCCGATTGTCACGGTGATGGGGTGATGCTGCTTCTTCATTGAACGCTATCTCCTCGGGTTCTCAATCTGTCGGTCAGGGGGAGGGGAGTTCGACGTGCGGGCCGTCGTAGAGGTTCCAGGGCAGCACCTCGTACTCGGTCTCGCAGGGGAATCCGTTCGCGACGCGGTACTCGCCGGTGGTGAGGTCGACACAGCTCGAGAGGAGCGTCGACCACTGCTTCACCGAGGGGGAGTCGGGATGCGGATGCGTGCAGACGCCCTCGGGGAAGCCGAGGTGATCCGACATCGCCTCACGCACGAGCGCGTAGCTCTGTTCGGGGTTCTCCGCACGCGCGACCGCCGCCAGCCCGGCCTGGACACGCGGCAGACGAAGCAGCGAATCCGCTGCCACCGGAAGGTAGGACCCGGCGAGCTGCGGCGGCACGGACGCCTGGAAGTGGTTGGTGTGCGCGATCACGCCGCGTTCGGGATAGATCCAGTCCACGCCGCTCGGCGTGGTCTCGAGGTCGATGCCGAATCCGCTGCGGTCGGCGAGGAGCGCATTGCTCGCGATATGGGGACGGGTCTTGACCAGCATCCTGAGCGCGCTCGCGATATCGCCCTGATCGAGCACGAGTCGGCGGATCAGGGTCTGCGGCACGCCGACCGCCGCTCCGAAGCTCCCCCCGAGCCCGTTGGCGTTCAACGAGATGCCGGCGGAGTTGGCGCCGTGGCGTCCCACCTGCCCGGCTTCCACCTGCATGATCACCGTGGGAAGCGGATCCTGCACGACGCGGACGATGAGGGTCGTTCCCGCGGTGCGCGTGCGCCAGTCCCAGTTCTGCCCGACGAGCGTGTGCCCGGTGCCGCTGCCCTCACCCGTCAGGAAGAACGACGTGCATCCGTCGACGGCGTCGTCGCGCTCGTCGTCGGCGGCACGGACCGTGGTGCTCGTGACGCGCGACGGTCCCTGGTGGTCGTAGACGAACTCGCCGCGCACGTTCAGCGTGACGATCTCGGTGAAGGCGACACCCGCCCCCTCCGCGATCCCCCGCATCTCCTCGACGAGGTGCGGCGCGATCTGCTCGCTGATCGGAACCCATCGCGAGACGGAATCCGTGATCGCGGCCCAGCTCATGCCGGTCTGCTGGGTCAGCGCTTCCGTGTAGTACTCGATCGAGCCGGCGATGAGGTCGGCGGCGGCCTCGCCGTATCGGCGCCCGCGCTCGCGGGGCGCCCCACTGATCTCGATCGTGCGGATCGGTGTCATGGCCGCCATGTGACCTCCCTGTCAGGTGCGCCTGTTGCGCAATGTGGTTGCACCCGAGATGATTGAATCATCCGTTACGGATGATGCGCCTCTCGAACAGAATGATACAGCAATGGAACCGTTTGTAACAAGCGATACAGAGAACCCCGCGCTCTCCGGCCTCCGCGCGCGCATCGCCAGGACGTGGAACGATCTCTCGAAATCCGAACGTGCCGTCTGCCGCGTGCTCTCATCGACGTCAGCCGAGCACATCCTCTATGCGAGCGCCGCCGAACTGGGCACCCAGAGCGGCACCTCGAACGCCTCCGTCGTGCGCACCCTGCAGAAGCTCGGATACTCGGGCCTCTCACATCTGAAGCAGGAGGTGGCCGCTCCGTTCTCGAGCAGCGTCTCGCCCGAGGTGCGCCTCAAGACCCGCATCGAGCACATCGGCCAGGATCTCGCCCGCATCCAGCAGGAGACCTGGGATGAGGCGGCGTCGCTCATCGAACTCGCCCGCAGCTCGAACGACGACGACGCGTATTCCGCCGCCATCACGCTGCTCATGCGCGCCGAGAGCATCTATTGCTACGGCCTCGGCGCCTCCGGGATCGCCGCCGAGAACCTCGCACTGCGCCTACGACGCACGGGACTCTCCACTCGACGGCTCAGCACCGACGGATTCCGTCTCGCAGACGAGGTCCTGAACCTCGGGGCGAAGGACGTCCTCGTCATCTTCGCGCCTGGACGGGTCACCCGCGACATCGATGTGCTCCTGGACCACGCGCAGTTGATGGGCGCCGGCGTCATCCTCGTGACCGACGAGCTCCACGAGAGGCTCTCCTCCCGTGTCGACGCGATCCTGACCGCACCGCACACCCCCACAGGGCTGACCTCCGAGAGCCTCTCGGCGATCCTGATCTCGGACGTGCTGGTCCAGGGCATCTCCGCCGTCGCCCCCGATGCGGCACTGCGTTCTTCACAGCTGCTCAACGACGTTCGGGCACGACTGGGCTACTGAGCCCCCACGCAGAAGCTCCGGTCGCCCTTCCTGTCGCCCGGCGGACCGGGAAGCGGCAGGAAGTGCGACCGGAGCACACCTCTGAGACGGGTTCGCGTCAGCTGGTGACGGCCCAGTCGAACTGGTCGCCGTACTCCTTCAGCCACGCGTCGACCGCGTCGGCTTCCTTGCCCTCGCCGTACTCGTTCACCACGAGGTCTTCGAGTGCGCCGTACTGCGCGTCGTCGAGCTTGATCTTCTCAATCAGCTCAGCGGCCTCGGGGAACTCCTCCGCGAAGCCCTTGGTGCCCAGGAAGTGCAGGCCCTCGGCCTTGCCCATAGCGCCCTTCGGGTCTTCGAGGTCCTTCACGGGGAAGGCATCGTTGGCCCAGAACGGACGCCACAGCGTCACGACGATGTCCTCCTGCTTGTCGGTCGCGGTCTTCAGCTCGGTGAGCATGGCCGCGGTCGACGAGGTCACGAGTTCGTACTCGCTGTCGAGTCCGTACTCGGGCATCATCTTCTGGGTCTGGGCGGTGAGACCCGCGCCCGGCTCGATGCCGTAGATCTTGCCGTCGAACTCGGCACCCTTGCCCACGAGGTCCTCGATCGAGGTGAGCTCGGAGTACTCGGGTACGGCGAGCGTGAGCTTGGCGCTCTCGTAGTACTTGCCCAGATCCTCGATGTCGTCGCCGTACTTCTCCATGTACGAGGCGTGGGTGAGTTCGGGCCACGCCGACGGGTACATGTCGACGTCACCCTGCGCGAGTCCGGTGTAGAGCGGTCCCGCCTCGGTGAGCGTCTTCATCTCGACCGTGTAACCGATCTTCTCGAGCTGGTCCTGCAGCAGGTATGCGGTGCTGAGGCCGTCGGTCCACGAGGGCAGGAAGCCCAGCGTGATCGTGCCCTTGTCATCGGCCGAGCCGTCGCCGCCGCCCGTACCGCCGGCGCCGTCGCCGCTGCATCCGGCGAGGGTGAGCGCCGCTGCGGCACCGAGCGCTGTGATTGCGAGGATCTTCTTCTTCATGTGATTTCTCTCTCTTGCGTTCCGTATGGGTGTTGTTTCGTAGGGGTGTGAGTCAGTGCACTCCGCCACCGACGGCGTTGCGTCGCGGAGCGGCTTCGGCACGTTCCGCCGCAGCCGCGGCATCCTGCTGCTCGATGACCTCGGGAGCGGGAGCGGATGCTGTTCCGCCACCGTTCGGAGTGCGTCGACGCTCGATCATGCCGAGCAGCGACGACCGGTTCTCGCCCGGCGCGCCCAGCGCCGCGGTGACGCGGTCGAGGAAGACCGCGATCAGCACGACGCCGAGGCCGGCCTCCACGCCCTTCGGGATGTTGATCGTCGAGATCGCCTCGACGACCATCTTCCCGAGACCGTCCGCGCCGGCCATACCGGCGATGACCGCCATCGACAGGGCGAGCATGATGACCTGGTTGACGCCGGCCATGATGGTCGGCATCGCGAGCGGCAGCTGGATACCGCGCAGGATCTGGCCGGGCTTCGCACCGAAGGCCTGTCCCGCCTCGACGGTCTCGGAGTCGACGCCACGGATGCCGAGTTCGGTCAGGCGCACGCCCGGAGGCAGCGCGAAGATCACGGTGGCCACCAGGCCCGGCACCACGCCGATGCCGAAGAACACGATCGCGGGGATCAGGTACACGAACGCCGGCATGGTCTGCATGAAGTCGAGCACGGGCTTGAGCACCGCGCGCACCGTGGCGTTGCGCGCCGACCAGATGCCGAGCGGCACGGCGATCATTACCGCGATCACGGCGGCGACGAGCACCAAGGCGAGAGTCTGCATGGCGGGGACCCAGAGGTCCATCCCCACGATCAGCGCGAACGACACGATCGTGCCGATCGCGAGCTGCCACGAGCGCACGACCCAGGCGATGAGTGCGGCGATCACGATGATGACCACGAAGTTCGGGGCGAGGAGCGCTCGGGTGAGACCGTCGACGAGGAAGCTCATCACGAACGAGATCACATCGAGCAGGCCGTCGAGGTTGTCCTTGATCCAGTCGACAGCGGACTCGATCCAGGTTCCGATGGGAATGCGGAAGCCATCCATCAGCGCACCTCCTCCGTGGTCGGGGCGTCGACCGGGTCGGCGGTCCACCCGTCATCGAGCACGGCATCGATCTCGGCCTGGGGCATCGGCATCATCGGCAGGGTGATCTCCTCGGTCGCGCCGGGCCCGGGGCCGAGGGCGGCGAGCAGGGTGACGCGCGGGATCACACCCACGAGACGGCCGTCGGCGTCGATCACGGCGAGCGGCAGCGGAGACTCGACGGCGGGAACGAAGAGGTTCATCAGCACGTCGTCCTCGCGCACGCTCTGCAGCACGGGCTTGATGATCGAATCGAGGGTGGTCGCGCCGTTGCGCACGAGCTTGACCGCATCCCGGTCGGTCACGACGCCCACGAGCTGCCGGTCGCGGCCGACGACGTAGGTGGCCGACATGTACGCGTCGCGCATCTGCCGCAGCGCCGTGCGGGGGCCGGCGGTGTGCGGCACGACGGGGCGCGGGCGCTCCATCACGTTCGCGGCGGTGAGCACGCGAGCGCGGTCGACGTCCTGCACGAACTGCTCGACGTAGTCGTTGGCCGGGTCCATCAGGATGTCCTCCGGCGTGCCGATCTGCACGATACGGCCGTCGCGCATGACCGCGATGCGGTCGCCCAGGAACATGGCCTCGTTCAGGTCGTGGGTGATGAAGACGATCGTCTTCTGCAGCTTCTGCTGCAGTTCGAGCAGCTGCTCCTGCATCTCGCGGCGGATCAGCGGGTCGAGGGCACTGAACGCCTCGTCCATCAACAGGATGTCGCTGTCGGCGGCGAGCGCACGGGCGATGCCCACGCGCTGCTGCATTCCGCCGGAGAGTTCGGAGGGGAGCTTCTCGCCCTGGCCCTCGAGGCCGACCAGGGAGAGGATCTCCTCCGCCTTGGCCAGACGCTCGGCCTTGGGAGTGCCCTTGAGCTCGAGCGGGTAGGCGACGTTCGCGGCGACCGAGCGGTGCGGCAGCAGGGCGAAGTGCTGGAACACCATCGAGATGCGGTCGCGACGGATCTCGCGGAGCCTCGATGACGGGATGCCGGTGATCGGGTCGCCGTTGACGGTGACGGTGCCGTCGGTGACGTCGTGCAGACCGTTGAGCATGCGGATGATGGTGGACTTGCCCGATCCGGACAGCCCCATGATGACGAAGATCTCACCGCGGTTGACGGTGAAGCTGGCGTCGATGACCGCCGCGGTACCGGCATCCGCGACGGCGGCACGGCTCTCACCGGCTTTCAATCGACGGACGGCGGTGTTCGGATTCTTACCGAAAACCTTGTACAGATGGCGCGCTTCGAGAGCGATTTCGGACACGTTTCCCCCGCGGCTCGCCTTCGGGTGGCTGAGCCTGCTTCGGTTACGCCCGGGTGAGGCTCTCGGGGCCGTTCGACGTGTTCGCTGTGGCGGCACAGACGGCGGATTTCGGATCCGCCGCGATAGAGCATCGACCGTACGTCCACGCCTCTTCGCAGCACAGCTCATCGAAAGAAGGACGTGGTCGCGGACTGGTCTTCGGGCCGTCAGGCCCACGTTCCAACGTAACGAAATGGCCGATCAGGGGCAAATCCTGGGTCCGCGGCACGCTCGGGTTTCCGTCGCTGACCGGGGAATTGCACGGGTATTCAACAATCCCTCCGCGCGGCTGGCGGCAGGCCGGAATCGCCCTCTCAGGAGCCGCGGATGCTGCGTGTCACGGTGAACTTCGGTGTGCGTTCCACCTGCACGGTCGCACCGACCAGCCGGGTGAGTTCGGGGCGGTACGCGAGCGAAGAGTTGTAGACGGTGAAGAGTTCGCCGCCCGGTCGGAGCAGGCGTGCCGCGGCCTCGAACAGGCGGGTCGCCGCCCCCGTGTGGATGCTCGCGCCGAGGTGGAACGGCGGGTTCAGCAGGATCACGTCGAAGGAGGCGTCCGGCAGCTCGGAGGCCGCGTCGTCATGGGTGACCGTGACCCGGTCGGCGACGCCGTTCGCGGCGACCGTCGCCTGCGCGGATGCCACAGCGGCGGCGGATCGGTCGGTCGCCGTCACACGTGCATCGGGGTGAGCGAGCGCGTACGAGACGGCGAGCGCTCCCGTGCCGCAGCCGAGATCGAGCACGCGTGGCGCGGCGGCCGGCGGCTGAGCACGGAGCGCGTCGAGCAGCACACGCGTGCCGATGTCGAGGCGCGCGCCCGCGAAGGCTCCGCCATGGGCGACCAAGGTCAGCCCGTCATGCTGCGCGGTCACGGGGTACGGCGGATCGACCGGGACCGGCAGGGCTTCCGACGCCACGATCAGACGCGACTTCCGCTCGGCGCGTTGGGGCTGAACCCGCGCGAAGCTGCGTCCCAGCACCTCGTTCTGCGTGAGGGTCATGTGCTTCACCCGCCCTCCGGCGACGAGCACCACGTCGGGAGCCGCCCAGCGGGCGACCGCATCCGCGATCTCCTCGAGCTCCGCGAGCGCCTTCGGCAGCTGCAGCAGCACCAGTTTCGCGCCGGTGAGCAGTTCGGCATCGAGCTCGCGGAGGCGGAACGGTTCGTCGAAACCCAGACCATCCGACTTACCCTCGGCGTGTTGCGGGGCGACGCGCCGCACCGGGGCGCCCTCGTCTCCGTTTCGGCCGTCCGCGACGGCGAGTCCGAGCTCCTCGGAGTTGCGCAGCAGAGCCCGCCGACCGGTCGCGAGGTCCTGATGCACGCGGATGCCGTGTCTCCCGGCGGCGACGAGAGCGAGGGTGATCGCACCGTACTCGTCGCCGATCACCACGGTCTCGGAGCCGGCGACATCGAGCGCGAGCGCCCGTTCGACGAGCAGCAGATCGGTCGCGTCATGAGCCTGGAGGTTGTCCGCCTCGACGTCGGGCCAGCGGCGCAGGCGGCTGTAGGGGAACTCCGGCACCAGCCCACTGTACGCGGCGGCCGTAAGGATTTCGCATGCGTTGTTTTCGCCCGATTCACAAGTTTGTGAATCGGGCGTACGCTCCCGCGCATGACCACCGTCATCACCACCCGGAACCTCACCAAGCACTACGGCCACGTGCACGCTCTCGACGGCCTCGACCTCACGGTCGAACACGGCCAGGTGCACGGCTTCCTCGGCCCGAACGGTGCGGGCAAGTCGACCACCATCCGCGTCCTCCTCGGCCTCGCGCGGCGCACCGGGGGCGAGGCGACCGTGTTCGGTGAGGATCCCTGGAATCGCGCGGTCGAGCTGCATCGACGCATCGCGTACGTTCCCGGTGACGTCAGCGTCTGGCCCAACCTGTCGGGAGGTGAGGCCGTCGATCTGCTCGCCCGGCTGCGGGGAGCGCACACCAAGGACCCCGCCTACCAGCACGAGAAGAAGCGGCTGATGGACGCGTTCCAGTTCGATCCGCGCAAGAAGGGCCGCGCCTACTCGAAGGGAAACCGGCAGAAGGTCGCCCTCATCGCGGCGTTCGCGGTGCCCGCCGACCTCTACATCCTCGACGAGCCCACCAGCGGCCTCGATCCCCTGATGGCGGTCATCTTCCAGCGCGAGGTCGCCCGTGCGCATGCGAACGGTGCGACCGTGCTGCTGTCGAGCCACATCATGAGTGAGGTCGAGCAGTTGTGCGACCGGGTGTCGATCATCCGCGCCGGCCGCATCGTCGAGACCGGCACGCTCACGGAGCTGCGGCACCTCACGCGCAGTGACGTGTCGTTCACCCCCTCCGGAGCCACCCTCGAGCAGGTCGCCCGCATCCCGGATGTGCACAGCCCGGAGCAGCAGGGCGACCGCATCCGCCTCGCCGTCGACAGCGACCGCACGGCCACCGTGCTCCCCGCGCTCGCGGCCCTCGGCATCAGCGACCTGCGCGTCGCGCCGCCTTCGCTCGAGGAGCTGTTCCTGCGCCACTACGGCGATGACCTCGCGACGCTCGAGGCCGCGGAGGACGGTCGGACGGACGACGCGAGCCCCTCCACCCGCCGCGAGCGGCGTGCGCAGAAGGAGCGTGCGTGATGAGCGCCTTCGGAGTGCTGCTCCGACAGCGGCTGCGGCGTGACCGGCTGCAGCTGACCCTGTGGATCGTCGGCACGGCGCTGATGGCGTTCGCGGGGTACGCCGGTGTCAGCCAGTCGTACGCCACCCTCGCCGACCGGCAGAACATCCTGGCCGCGGCGCTCGCGAACCCGGTGATCCTGATGTTCCGCGGCCTCCCCTCCGGCACATCCGAGGGCGCGTTCCTCGCCTTCGAGGTGCTGCCGTGGCTGGCACTGCTCGCCGCGCTCATGAGCACGTTCCTCGCCGTGCGGCACACCCGCGGCGATGAGGAGGCCGGGCGCGCCGAGCTCGTGTGGGCGACTCCGGCCGGACGCCGCCTGCCGACGATCGCCACCATCGTGCACGGCATCCTGGCGAACGTCGTGCTGGCCGCGCTCACAACGCTCGCGCTGGTCGCCACCGGACTCCCGGCGGGAGGATCGCTCCTCACCGGAGCTGCGGCCGCGTCGTGCGGCATCGCATTCCTCGGCATCGGCCTGCTGGCCGCACAGTTCATGCGCACCTCGCGCGGGGCGAACTCCCTGACGGTCTGGGTGCTCGTGGCGACGTTCCTGATCCGCGGCATCGGCAACGCGGCAGGAACCCCGAGCGATGACCTCACGAGCATGACGAGCGCCTGGCCCGCCTGGCTCTCCCCCTTCGGCTGGGTCGAGCAGACCCGCCCGTACGACACCGATATCGTCTGGCCGATGCTGCTCGGGCTCGGTTTCGGGTTCGTGCTCGCCGGTGCCGCCGTCGCCCTGCAGTCGCTGCGCGACATCGATGCCGGTTTCGTCGCGGAGCGCCTCGGCCGGGTCTCGGCACGACCGACCCTCGCCTCGCCCCACGCCCTGGTGTGGCGGCTCACCTCCGGCTCGATCGTGGGCTGGGCGATCGGAGGCGCCATCACGGGTATCCTCGCCACCACGCTGAGCGGGCTGGTCGACCAGATCTCGGGCGAGAATCCGGCCGTCGCCGACATTCTGAAGAAGATCGGAGGCGCGACGGGCGGACTCGACGAGGTCGTCGTCACGGTGTTCTTCACCCTGCTCGGGATCCTGGCCGCGTGCTGTGCCGTACAGACGGTGGTGCGCGCGCGACAGGAGGAGGCCCATGGCACCGCCGAGGCCGTGCTCGCCACCCCGGTCGGTCGCGTGCGCTGGCTCGCCGACTTCGTGATCGTCGGGATCGTCGCGGTGCTGATCGTGGTCGCCGCCGCGGTGCTCGCCGGCTGGGCGGGTGTCTGGTCGAACGGCGGCGACGCGTCGCTCTACCGCATCGTCGCGGTGGCCGGGCTCGGCCAGGCGGTCGCGGCCTCGATCTTCGCGGTGCTCACGGCGCTGGTGTTCGTGCTCCTCCCCCGGGCGACGACAGCGGTGGCGTGGAGCCTCGTGCTGCTCGCGGCCCTGCTCGGCATGTTCGGCCCCCTGTTCGGCCTGCCGGAATGGAGTGCGAACCTCTCGCCCTTCGCCGTGACCCCCGTGGTGGACGGCAGCGGCGTGGACGTGCGCGGCCTGTGGTGGCTGATGCTCGCGCTGGCCGCTGGAGCTGCAGGATCCCTGGCCCTGATGAGGCGGCGCGAACTCGCCCCCGGAGCATAGGAGGACTCCGATGGCCGACGACAGCACCGACGACCTCGACCCCGAGGCGTCGATTCGCCACAGCGACTCCCACCGCGGGATGGAACCCGCTGAGCAGGCCGCGGCCATGATGACCGCGGCCGGGATGCCACGCATGCCCGCCCGCGTGATGATGGCGCTGATCGCCGCCCCCGAGAGCGGATACACCGCCGCCCAGCTCGGCGAGCGCCTCGGGGTCTCGGCAGCCGCCGTCTCCGGTGCGGTGCGCTACCTGCAGCAGCTGCACTTCATCCAGCGCCGCTCACGACCCGGCGACCGGCGCGACCGCTACGAGTTCGTGCACGATCCGTTCTACAGCTCGATCGTCGGGAACATGCCGGTGTACTCGCGCCTGTCGGAGTACATCGACGACATCGCCGCCGCGCACGACGACGACCGGGGCGCGCATGACCGGGCCGTCGAACTGGCCGAATTCTTCCGCTTCCTCTCCGTGCGCATGCTGCAGATCGTCGAGGACTGGCGCGAGCACCGCCGCGACGCCGACTGACCGCAACATCCACCCGTCGGCCGAAACGGAGACCATCCGCGTGCGCTCCGGCGTGCCGCGCGTCGACGCGCCGAGCCCGAGACGAATGCTCTGGGTTTTCGCACGCGAGACGACGAGGGGTTGACACCCGCGCGGGTTGCATGGTTACTTAGTCGAGTAAGTAACCCACTAACCCAGCGGAGGACTCGTGATCGAAGAAGGCAAGCCGCTCTTCCTCCAGATCGCCGAGCAGATCGAGGACTCGATCGTCGACGGCTCGCTCGCCGAGGAGGCGCAGGCCCCTTCCACGAACGAGCTGGCCGCGTTCTATCGCATCAACCCCGCCACCGCAGCCAAGGGAGTCGCCATGCTCACCGACAAGGGAGTGCTCTACAAGCGCCGAGGCATCGGCATGTTCGTCGCCGACGGCGCCAGGGAGCTGCTCCTCGGCGAGCGCCGTGCCGCCTTCGCCGACCGCTACATCGACCCGCTCCTCGCCGAGGCCCGCACGCTCGGGCTCGGCGCCGAAGACCTCGCGGCCCTGCTCCGGCATCGCGCCGCACTGACCACCGACGCAGAAGGGAAGACCCCCGCATGACCACCGTCATCGAGGTGCAGAACCTCAGCAAGCGCTACAAGGAGAAGCGAGCCCTCGACAACGTGTCGCTCGCCATCGAGGGTGGCGCCATCTACGGCCTCCTCGGTCGCAACGGGGCAGGGAAGACGACACTCATGTCGATCCTCACGGCCCAGAACTTCGAATCGTCCGGCACCGTGAAGGTGTTCGGCGAGCACCCGTATGAGAATGCGCACGTGCTCAGCCGGATCTGCTTCGTCCGCGAGAGCCAGAAGTACCCCGACGACGCGTACCCCAAGCACGCCTTCAAGGCTGCGAGCCTGTTCTTCCCGAACTGGGACCAGTCGCTCGCCGACGAGCTCATCGCCGAGTTCCAGCTGCCGATGAAGCAGACCATCAAGAAGCTCTCCCGCGGACAGCTCTCCGCGGTCGGCGTCATCATCGGACTCGCCTCGCGCGCCGAGATCACGTTCTTCGACGAGCCCTACCTCGGCCTCGACGCCGTCGCCAGGCAGATCTTCTACGACCGTCTGGTCGAGGACTACGCCGAGCACCCGCGCACCGTCATCCTCTCGTCGCACCTGATCGACGAGGTGTCCAACCTCATCGAGAAGGTCATCGTGATCGACAACGGCCGGATCCTCCTGAACGAGGACACGGATGCGGTGCGGGACCGCGCCGTGACCGTGGTGGGCGACGCCGCGGAGGTCGACGCCTGGGTGGGAGCCCGCGAGGTGCTGCACCGTGAGGCGCTCGGCCGCGTGGCCTCCGCCACCGTCCTCGGTGCCGTGTCCCCGGCGGAGCGTGCGGAGATCACGGCCTCCGGGCTCGACCTCGCGCCGGTCTCGCTGCAGCAGCTGATCGTGCGCCTCACCCAGAAGGCCGAGGCCGACTCCGCGAGATCGGCCATCACGAAAGAGGAGGTGCGCTGATGCGACGCACGCTCAACGTCATCCGCCTGCAGATGATCAATCGACAGACGTTCATCTGGGTCCCGCTGATCGTCCTCGCCGGAGCAACACTGATCTCGGTGCTGATCTACGCGATGATCCCGGGGGACTCCCCTAAATACGGCGGCGGCGGCCAGGCGCCCCTCTGGTACTTCTTCGCCATCGGGCTGTCGGCGATGACGCTCACGTTCCCGTTCTCCCAGGCGATGAGCATCACACGTCGCGAGTTCTTCTTCGGCACGATGCTGACCGCGGTGCTCGCCAGCACGTTCATGGGCGCACTCTTCCTGGTCGGTGGCGGCATCGAGGTCGCCACGAACGGCTACGGCGTGAACGGCTGGGTGTTCTATCTTCCGTGGTTGTGGGAGGCGGGACCGCTCGGGGCCTTCATCGTCTACTTCACGCTCGCGCTGTTCTTCTTCGTGGTCGGCTTCACGGGCGCCACGATCTACAAGAGCTGGGGGCTCACGGTCCTGACGATCACGTGGATCGCGCTGGCACTGATCCTCGTCGGAATCGTGTACCTCGTGACCAGGCTCGAGCTGTGGGGACAGGTCTGGACCGGGATCGGCGATCTGGGGGCCCTCGGCCTCGCGCTGTGGGGCCTCGTGGTCACCGCGGCCCTCATGGGCGTCTCGTTCCTCGCCTTTCGCAGAGCCATCCCGTAGACCCACCGACCGCCTCGTCGACGCCGGTCGCCCTCCCGGGCGGCCGGCGTCGCGTGTACGCGCTACCCGTACGTCCCCGAGGACGCAACCCGCTCGCCCCCGACGCACAGGACGCATAGGCTCGCGGGACCACCCGCCCCTACCGCACACGCCCCGACCGCGCCCACCCCGACCGAGAGGACGCCGTGCCCCAGACCCGCACCCGGCTCCGGGTACGACGAGCAGGAGTCCAACGCGCACTCCACGACGCCGTCCGCCCCGCCCGCCTCCTGCTCGTGGCCAAGACGACCCTCGCGGTCGGACTGGCCTGGATGATCGCCCCGCACATGCCCGGGGTCACCGACGAGTACCCCTACTACGCTCCGCTCGGGGCCCTGTTGAGCATGTACCCGACGCTGATGGGTTCGGCGAAGTCGAGTCTGCAGACCCTGCTCGGCCTCGCCACGGGCATCGGGCTCGCCACGATCGTGGTGCTGACGATCGGCCCGACCTGGTGGAGCATCCCGCTGGTGGTCGGGGTCGGAGTGCTGCTCTCCGGCACGGGCTGGTTCGGTGTCGGTCGCGAGTACGTGCCGATGGCCGCGCTGTTCGTGCTGATCATCGGCGGGCAGGACGCCGATGACTACTCGCTCGGCTACCTGACCCAGACGGCCGTCGGGGTGATCGTCGGGTTGCTGGTGAACCTCATCATCGCGCCGGCACCGCTGACCGTCGCGGCAGCCGGGCGGGTGGCGGCCTTCCGGGAGCAACTGGCCGCGCACCTACACGACATCGGCTCCGCGGTCTCGGAGTCGTGGCCTCCTGAGCACGAGCAATGGGCCGACGATGCGGCGTCGCTCGCCGACACGTCCTCCGCGCTGCGCTCGGCTCTCACGGAGGCGGACGAGAGCAGACGCGGCAACCCTCGCGCCAAGGGCCATCGCACCCGGATCCAGCAGAGCCACGATGAACTCGCCGCCCTCGATCGCATCGCGCACCTCATCCGCGACATCTCCGACGAGATCGCCGACACCATCTGGGATCGACCGGCCGGCCTGGCGCTCGACCCCGCCCTGCCGGATCCCCTGTCCGCGGCCTGTCACGCGGTCGCCGACGTGATCGCTCGCGGTGACGCCTCCTCCAGTGACGATCACCGCGCTCGCGGAGAGGCGGCCCGTGCGATCCGACTGCTTCTCGAGACCGTCGACGACCGCACCATCGATGTCCGGCGGTCGATGGGACCCGGCGTGCTCACCGCCATGCATCTGCGGCGGATCCTGATCCTGAGCGGGACGCCCGCCCCGGCGGAGGAGTAGCAGCCTGAGCCGCGTCAGATGGTGTCGTCGGCGGCGATCAGATCCAGTTGCCAGTACCGACCCTCGGAGTCGGAACTGTCGTGGGCATCATCGGCGGCGCTCAAGACGTCGTTGATCTTCACCATCACATCGTCGAACTCCGACTCGGTGAGCCGGATGGTGCGCTGGGTGAAGGCGGCGTGCACCTCGGCCGTGCGCCCGGCCACGTACTCCGGGGTCCAGGCCATCACCCGGCGGATCAGATCCTGATGGTCCTCGACGAGGGCGGCGATCACCGCAGAGCCGAGAGCCTCGTCGGCGACGGGGCTCTCGGGCCCTCCGACGTTGAGCGCACCCTTGTGTCCGGTCCAGACACGATCGCGCCGATCGCGGGCCTTGTCGGGCGCCTCTTCGATGAGCCCGGCGTCGGCGAGCGCGCGCAGATGGAAGCTCGCACTGTTCGCCGGCACGCCCAGTTCCGTCGCGATATCGGCGGCGCGGAGGAACTCCCGCCGCGAGAACAGCCGGATCATCTGGCGCCGCAGTGGGTGCGAGTAGGCCTTGAGCATGGCCGAGGTCATCCAGACGGGATCGTCGCTGGTGCTCTTCGCGGTGTCCTCCGTCATGTGCCGATCCTACCCGCACCCAGAATTGCGCAATAAGAGTTGCGCAATAGTTCTTGCGCATCTATTCTCAAGACATGACCACCGTCACCGCGCCCCACCGCCTGTGGCGCAACACCCGATACCTCACCTGGCTGGTGAGCGACACGAGCAAGGGCCTCGCGGCCTCGCTGTTCGGCTTCGCCATCCCCCTGCTCGCACTGATCGTGACGAACGATCCCGCCCAGGCCGGCATCATCGGCGGTGCCGGCATGGTCGCCCGACTCCTCATGACCCTGGCCGGCGGCGTGCTGGCCGACCGCCACCGCCGCATCGCGTTGATGCTCCTCGGCTCCCTCATCGGCATCGTGCTCGCGGGCGGCTTCACCCTTCTCGCCCTCGGCGATGCGATGACGTTCGGGTCGCTGCTGGTGATCGACGTGCTGCTCGCCGCGCGCAGTGGACTCTTCGACGTCGCGGGCGAGAGTGCGATCAAGGAGATCGTGCCCGACGACGCGATGGGCCGTGCCCAAGCCGCGAACCAGGGACGCGATGCCGCTCTCCAGCTCGCAGGCGGTCCACTCGGCGGCCTGCTGCTGGGCGTGGGCGGATGGCTCGTCGGCGTGGTCATGACGCTGTGTCACGCGATCGCGGCCCTGACCGCGTGGATGCTGGGGCGTCAGGTGCGCCGTGCTGGGATGATCGACACGGGTGCGGGTGACGTCGCCGAGCCGAGTACCGTCGTCGAGCCCGGTGTGGCCGTGAAGCCGAACGCCTGGGCGGAACTGCGCGAGGGATTCGGCTGGCTGCTCTCCCGCCCCGACCTCGGCGGAGTGCTGCTCATCACGACGGTCATCAACCTCGGCTTCAACGCCACGATCACGACCATCATCTACGCCCTCCAGCAGGACGGCTACTCCGAGCTGCTGATCGGCACCCTGAGCGCGTCGATCGGAGCCGTGATGCTCGTGGGCGCTGTCTGTGCACCGCTGCTCGTGCCGAGGATCAAGGCCGGCGTCCTGACCATCGCCGGGCTCACGGTCGTCTCGATCGGCGCGATCGCCCTCTCGATGGTGACCGATCCCTGGGCCATCGCGGTGGTACTCGGCGCCTCGGTCCTCCTGATCCCCGCGCTCAACGCCGGGATGATGGGCTACTTCATGGTCGCCACCCCGAGCCATCTGCTCGGTCGCGCCAACAGCGCCGCCGGAGTCCTCGGCATGGGTGCGATGCCGCTCGCACCGCTCATCGCGGGCTTCGGGCTCGCGTGGATCGGGAGGGAGTGGACCATCCTGATCTGCGCCGCACTGTGCCTGATCTCGGTCGTGCTCGCCGTGAGCAACCGTGCGCTGCGGGCGCTCCCGGTCGAGTCAGGCTGGGCCGCGCACGCGAAACAGTACGAGACGGTTTGACGCCGCGCGGCGGCGAGGCCCGACTCTTCCGGCCTAGAGAACGCCGGTCAGCGCCGCGATACCGGCGAGCAGGGAGACCAGGGCGAGCACGAGCGCGATCCCGATGAGCACCGCGTGCACCTTGAGGAACGCGGTGGCCCTGCCGTTCTCATCCCGCGCCCGCGGATCCTTGGCGACGCGCTTGTAGAACTGCGGCCAGACGAGAGCGTTGAAGACGGCATTGAGGAAGAGCACGACGGCGAGGGGGATCACCCCTCCACGCTATCGGCGTCACCTATGCGCGCGACCCACCGGGGAGCCGCGGGATTCTTGGATGCAGACATGTATCAGAAAGCCCTTGCCGCGCTCCTGGTAGGTGTGATCACAATGGGCTTCATGATCGACGGTGCACCCGGCACCGCTCACGATCCTGCCTCGGACGACGGGCGCGCACGCTGGGAGCGCGCCGCGGATCTGTTCGGTGCATGGCGCGAGAGCGACGGCCGCGCGATGGACGAGCTCGTACGGCTGATGACGCCCGTGCTCTGGCACGTCGTGCGCGCGTACGGGCTCGAACGCACGCTCGCCGAAGACGTCGTGCAGACCACGTGGCTGCAGCTCGTCCGCGGTCACGGGTCGATCAGCGATCCTCGCGCCGTGTCTGCCTGGCTCACGACCACCGCGCGCCGCGAGGCCTGGAAGGTCGCGAAGGCGCATGGCAAGGTCGACACGGCCGAAGCAGACGACCTCGACACGCTTCTTCCCGAGCAGGCCTCGGCTGAGGAGCACGCGGCGCTCGGCGACGAGAACCGTCGCCTGTGGTCGGCCGTGCGCCGCCTCAACGAACGCTGCCAGAAGCTGCTGCGTGTGATCGCTTTCGAGGATCGCCCCGACTATGCGCGCATCGCCAGCGACCTCGCCATGCCCATCGGCAGCATCGGCCCCACACGCAATCGGTGCCTCGCCAAGCTGCGCGCCCTGCTGGACGCGCCGCCGACAGCGCAGACAGGGGGACTCGCATGACCGAGCATGAGGATGCCCAGATGTTCGCCCGGCTCCGCTCCCTGTGGAGCGAGGTCGATCCGATGCCCGCCGGCCTGATCGATCGCATGGTCGCCGCGGTCGCCGCCGACGGCCTGAACCGCGAGTACGCGCTTCTGACCCTCGTGGAGGGACAGTTCGGCGCGGTGCGGGGCGAAGCGGATGCGCTCACCCTGCAGTTCAGCGACGGCTCCACGAGCATCCTGCTGCACGTGACGACCACCGCGTCCGGTCACCGCCGCGTCGACGGCTGGGTCGACACCGCTGCCGCGGAGATCGTGCTGACGCAGGGCGAGAAGACACGGTCGGTCTCGCCGGAGGAGACAGGACGCTTCGTGTTCGACGATGTGCCTCCCGGCCTCACACGCGTGAGCCTGACGACCGTGATCGGGGACGAGACGCGCACCCTCGCGACCCCGCAGTTCGAGCTGTGATCGCGGGCACTGCCCGTCGATGAGGACGCGGGGTGACCCGCACGGAGAGGATGACGCATGGATCAGCCCAAGGGATGGACCTGGCAGGACCGCGCGGAGGGATCGATCCGCCGGGGCACGGCACTCGACCCGAGCACGGAACCGGTGGACGGCATCCGCGCGTTTCCAACGGCGTACCTGCCGGAGCGGCTGCTGATCACCCGCGCCCTCGGCGACGAAGAGGCCTACGACCGCGAGGTGCGCACCCTGCGTGATGCGGCCGACACCTTCGGATGGCAGCTCGAGATCGAGGACGGCACCCGCTCGGCACTCGACGGCGAGCTGGTTCCGGGAGTCCCCGGCTTCCTGCGCGCACGGCTGCGCACCCCCGACGAACCGGTCCGCGGCGAATCGCCCGTCGCACCCGACGCCTGGCGCGTGCTCCAGCGCGCCCGCCGCATGTCCCGCTCCACGATGCCGCGCACGAGCCTCGACCACGTGCTGTCCATCGACCCGGTCGGGCTCAATCCGTTCACCCGGACGAACCCGTTCACCCGCACCAACCCGTTCACGCGCACCAACCCGGTGCGCGGCGCCGGAGGGGGTGCGGGCGGCAGCGACGACTACCTCGAGCCCGGACGTGGCGCGCGACAGCCCGTCACCTGGTTGGGCCCCGCTCCGGTGCGCGGGCCCGCTCCGAAGCGCGGACGGCGGCCCGTCGTCGCGGTGCTCGACACCGGCTGCGGCGAACACGCCTGGCTGCCCGCCGACATCGTCACCCGCACGGTCGACCTCGACGGTGTGCCGGTGGGGCTGACCGACGACGCCGACCCGGAGCGCTACCCCGACCTGTACGGGCAGCTCGACGGCGAGATCGACGCGGTCGCCGGGCACGGCACCTTCATCGCCGGGCTCGTCCGACAGGCGGCCCCGGATGCCGACATCCTCTCGATCCGGGTGGCCGGAGCCCTCGGAGTGGTCGACGAGAGCACCCTGCTCGAGACCGTCGCCCAGGTCGTGACGCTGCTCGCCCGCCACCGGGAGGATCCGAACACGGGCTTCCCGATCGATGTGCTGAACCTGTCGCTCAGCTACTACCACGAGACACCGACCGACGGACTCTTCAGCCTCACGCTGTACCAGCTGCTCGCCAAGGCGCGCGAGCTCGGATGCGTGGTGGTGTGCTCGGCCGGGAACGACGCGATCGACCGCCCCTCCTTCCCCGCGTCGCTCTGGCCCTGGCCTGGTGCCGACAACGGCATCCACCCCGACAAGGACGCGCCGCTCGTGTCGGTCGGAGCTCTCAATCCGTCGGCACAGTCGGTCGCCCTCTTCTCGAACATCGGCCCCTGGGTCCGGGTCTACGCACCGGGCGCGGCCGTGGTGAGCACGTCACCCGCGTTCGTGGGCGGCACCCAGGCGGTGACGAGGGCCGACGTCGACGGTCTCCGCCGCGAGACGATCGACCCCGACGACTATCGCGGCGGATTCTCGATCTGGAGCGGCACCTCCTTCTCCGCCCCGTACGTGGCCGCGCGCGTCGCCGCGCAGCTCGGCACCGTGCCGGTCGGCGGTGTCAGCCCCGGAGCCGCGGCGAAAGCCGTCGCCGCGGTGCTGAAGTCGCTTCCGGATCCCGTGGACTCCGCCTGATCGATCGCGTCTGATGCACCCGGACTGATGTACCCCCGGGACGAGCCGTCCGTACCGATGCGGGCGGCCCGTCCTGGTGCGCGGGGTGCTCCGCGGAATCCGGGCTCTTCCCTTGCAGACCCGACGCACGGCATTCTGGAGGGATGCCCCTGTCCGCGATCGAGCTGCACCGGCGCGGCGTCGAAGCGGCGAACGCCCGACGATTCACGCAGGCACGACGCGCGCTCGACACGGCATCCACCCGCACCGACGACCCCGACCTCCGCGCGCGCATCGACGGCACGGTCGCCTACGTGCTCGCGCAGACCGGAGAGCCCGCGGCCGCCGAGCAGCTGTGCCGCGAGGCCCTCGGCCGAACGGGCCTCCGTGCGGAGACGATCACGGTGCTCAGCGGCCAGCTCGGCACACTTCTCATGCACGGCGGGCGGCTGGACGAGGCGGAAGTCGAACTGACCCGCGCCATCGACACGCTCACGGCGATCGGAGACGAGACCACCGAGCTCGCGAACTGTCTGATGAACCGTTCGGTGGTGCGGATGCAGCAGCGCGAACTCGAGACCTGCGTCGAGGATCTGCGGCGCGCGGTGGCCGTGTACGAGGCGAACGACGATGACGAGCCCCTGGCCGAGGCGCGACACAATCTCGGTTACGCGGCGCTGCTCGGGGGCGACCTCGTCACCGCGCTCACCCTGATGACCCGTTCCCGTCCGAAGCTCGCCGCGATCAGCGACCTCGCCGCGGCGATCAGCGACCTCGATCGGGCGGAGGTGCTGCGCGACGCGGGCCTCACGACCGAGGCCGAGGCACTGCTCGAACAGGTCGCCGCCCAGTTCGGCGCGCAGCGGATGCGGCAAGCCAGGGGCGAGGCGGAATTCCACCTCGCCCGCTCGCTGCTGCGACATGATCCCGCCGCCGCAGAGCGGGCGGCCCGCAGCGCCGCCCGACGTTTCACCGCACTCGGGAATCACGGGTGGGCGGCGCGTGCCGAAGCGGTGCGCCTCGAGGCGCAGCAGCGGGCGAAGCCGCACCGCCCGATCGACGGCGACGATTTCGCGCGCACCGCGAAGGCGCTCGACCAGGGCGGCTTCCGCACCGAGGCGACAGGACTCCGCCTGAGCGCTCGGCGTGACGGTTCCGGCCGGCTGCCGCGGCTGGACGATGCGGCCCCGACGCCCCTGCGCCTGCGTGCACACGAGGTGCGCGCCGCTCGCGCCGCAGCCGCCGGTCGCGACCGCGATGCCCTCCGGGCAGCCGCCGATGGCCTCGATCTGCTCACCGCCTGGCAGCAGTCGTTCGGCGCTCTCGACCTGCAGGCGTCGGTCGCGATGCACGGCAGCGACCTGATGTTCGCCGGACTCTCCGCGGCCGCTCGACGGCGCGACCCCGCCCTCCTGTTCGAGTGGTCGGAGCGTGCGCGGCACCTCAGCCAGCAGGTCGCCCCCGTGCGCCCCCCGCACGACGAATCCCTCGCGGTCGATCTGGCGGAACTGCGCATGCTCCGTGCCGAGCTGGCCGGCGCCGACTGGACGACGGATGCGAGGGTGCGCGCCCTCCGTGATCGGGTGCGCGAACGACAGTGGGCGGCGACCGGCTCAGGCGGCACGCGCGAACGGCTCGGACTCACGGAGGCGATGGCGCTGCTCGATCCCGACCTTGCCGTCCTGTCATACGTGTTCACCGGCACCGATCTGCATGCGGTCGTGGTGACCGCCACCGGAGCGACCGTCGTCGATCTGTCCTGGTCGCGGGTGCAGTCGGCGCTCGACGGCCTCCGCGCCGACCTCGACATGGCCGCCCTGACCCGTGGCGGCCTGATGGGCGAGGTCACCGAAAGGGCGCTCGCCTCGCGCCTGGCGATCCTCGACGCCGAGCTCCTCGCGCCGCTGCTGCGCGCCGCGCCGTCCGCAGCACGACTGGCCATCACGGTACCCGGAGCGCTCGGTGGAGTTCCGTGGGCGATGCTCTCCGGCATGTCGGGCACCCCGTTCACGCTCGCGACATCCGTCTCGCGCCTGCTGGCCGGCCCCTGCCGCACGATCACGCGACCGGCTTCGGTCGGATTCGCCGCCGGTCCGCGTGTCGCTCGCGCCGGTGACGAGGTCGAACGGGCAGCGGCGGCCTGGCGACGCGCCGGGGTGGCACCGCAGACCCTGCTGACCGGGGAGGCGACGGTCGCCGCGGTCACAGAACTCGCCGCAGCCACCGATGTGCTGCACATCGCCGCGCACGGCAGGCACGCGGTGGACAACCCGCTGTTCTCCGGATTCGAGCTCGCCGACGGCATCCTCTTCGGCTATGACGTCGATCTCATTCCGCGGGTCCCGGCGACGGTGATCCTCTCGGCCTGTGAGCTCGGACGCTCGTCGGTGCGCTGGGGCGAGGAGGCATTGGGCATGACGCGGGTGTGGCTGCACGCCGGTGCCGACTGCGTGATCGCCGCCCCCGTCGCGGTCCCCGATGATGTGGCCGGCGATCTGCTCAGCGCTGTGCACACCGGTCTCTCCGCGGGTGCCGCACCGGCCGTCGCGCTCGCGAGGGCCGCGGTCGACACCGGCGTGAACGCGCCGTTCCAGTGTCATGGAAACGGATTCTGACTTTTCCTCCATTCGGTGTATCAGAACCGATGCCGCACGCTCCTGTTCTTCGGAAGGTGCCATGCGAAGGGCCTCGAAGGGTGAGGCGCGAGGGAGGCGCAGTCGGATCTGGGGATCAGGCGCACTGGGGAGCGCGAGTACGACACGGACACCATCTGCTCGGGGGTGTCGCGGCATGCAGCCGCGACACCCTCAGAGGGCCTCGACGATCTGGGGACGTCGGGGCCCTCGGGGTGTCCGACGCCGTCCGGGCTCAGGCGACCAGCACCGCGTATCCGGCCGCGCGGAGGGCGGCGAGCACCTCGGGATCCGCTCCGGCGTCCGTGATGACGGTCGGGAAGAGGTCGACGCCGCCGACCGTCGAGAACGCCTCCACGCCGAGCTTGCTGCCGTCGGTCACCACGACCGCACGCCGGGCCCGCTCGGCCATCATCCGGTTCACCGCGGCTTCGCGCTCGTCCTGCGTGGTCGCACCGGCGACGGCGTCCATCCCGTTCACGCCGATGAAGGCGATGTCGAGCCGCACCCCGCGCAGCAGCTGCTCCACGAACGGACCGACCAGTTCGTAACTGCGCGAGTGGATGACGCCGCCGGTGACGACGACCTTGATGTCGGGGCGGGTGGCGAGCTGGGCGGCGATGTTCACGGCGTTGGTGACGACCGTGATGCCGCCGTTGCCCGAGAGGTCGTCGCGCGCGGCGAGCGCTGCGGCGATGGCGGTCGTGGTGGTTCCGCCCGAGAGTCCGACGACCATGCCGGGGGCGACCAGGCCGGCGGCGGTCTGCGCGATGCTCGCCTTCTCGTGCGTGCGCAGGTGGCTCTTGTAGCGGATGGGCAGCTCATAGGCGACGGTCTGCGCCACCGCACCGCCATGGGTGCGGGTGAGCAGGCGCTGCTCGGCGAGGGTGTCGAGGTCTCGGCGTGTGGTCGCCGACGAGGCCTCGAATCGTTCGACCAGCTCTTCGACCGTCACCTCGCCCTTCGCGGCCAGGAGGTCGAGGATCGCGTTCAGCCGAGCCGCCCGCTTCATCAGGCGACCGATTCCGCCGGCTGCAGCGCGAACAGCCGCAGCATCCGCGCCGCTTCACCGGCGAGGGCGTCGCGGGCGGGGGCGAGGTACTTGCGGGAGTCGACGAGACGCTCATCGGCGTCGAGCTTCTCGCGCACCGCCCGCGTGAAGAACCCGTTCAGGTGCGTGGAGACGTTGATCTTCGTCATGCCCGCCCGCACGGCGTCGGCGATCACGGCATCCGCGACGCCGGAGGACCCGTGCAGCACCAGCGGCACCGGCAGGGCCTCGTGCAGTCGTGCGATCAGGTCGAGGTCGAGGGACGCCGTGCGGTCGGTCATCGCGTGCGAGGAACCCACCGCGACCGCGAGCGCATCGACGCCGGTGGCCGCGACGAACGCACGCGCCTCGTCGGGGTCGGTGCGCACACCCGGAGCGTGCGCCCCGTCCTTGCCCCCCACCTCGCCGAGCTCTCCCTCGACGTAGACCCCCGCCTCGTGAGCACGGGCGGCGACCCCCGCCGTGAGAGCCACGTTGTCGTCGTAGGGCAGGGCGCCGCCGTCGAACATGACCGAGCCGAAGCCCAGCGCGATGGCCTCGTCGACCAGTTCGGGCCGCTCGGCGTGATCGAGGTGCACAGCCACGGGTGTCTGCGCGCGCCTGGCCACCGCGAGCGTGGCGAGCGCAATGGGCTCGAGCCCGCCGTGGTAGTCGGCACAGTTCTGCGAGATCTGCAGGATGACGGGCAGCTGCGCGAGGGCGGCGGCCCGCACCAGCCCCTCGGCGGTCTCGAGGTGGATCACGTTGAAGGCGCCGATGCCGGTGCCTTCGGCGGCAGCGGCGGAGACGAGGTCGCGAGCGGAGACGAGGGTCACGAAGGGTCCTTCCGGAACGATTCAGGATGGGGATGCGAGATGCGGAGCTGTTGTTCGAGCTCCGTCCAGCGCGACGAGATGTCGCCGGCCAGCGGGGTCAGCACCGCGGCGGCGGACCAGGCGGTGGCCCGGCGAAGGATCTGCTCGGGATCGCGCACCCCCTCGGCGTACAGCACGGCGCAGGCGGCGACCCCGGCATCACCGGCGCCCGTCGGGTTGCCCGCGAGGGGTTCGTCGAGGCGAGCGTGCACGAGTGCGGATGCCGTGACCGCGAGCATGCCCTCGGCCCCCAGCGAGAGCAGCACGAGTTCGGTGCCCCGGGCGATCAGCGATCGGGCCCCTTCGACAGGGTCGGCGATGCCTGTGGCCTCGACCAGCTCGGCCGCGTTGGGCTTGAGCACTGTGGCTCGGGCCTCCGCCGCGCGCAGCAGAGCGGGTCCGGAGGTGTCGACGATCACCGGCACTCCGGCGTCCTTCCCCACCGCGATGAGCATGGGGAGCAACGACTCCGGCGCGCCAGGCGGCACACTGCCGGACACGACCAGCACTCGCGCACCCGACAACCGTTCGACGACCTCGGCGAGCAGCGCCGCCCATTCGGCATCGGTCGGATTCGCACCCCGCTCGTTGATGATCGTGGTGTCGCCGAGCGCCTCATCGACCACCGCGATGCTGCGGCGGGTCTCCGCGGCGACCGCCACCAGCGCGTTCGGCACACCGCTCGTGCGCAGCTCCGCGGCGAACTCCTCGCCGACCCGACCGCCCACGGTGGTGACCGCGAGCACGTCCGCACCCTCGGCGTGCGCCACCCGCGCGACGTTGAGTCCTTTGCCGCCGGCACGAGCGGCCCCGGCATCCGCCCGGTGCGTTCCGCCCTCGACGAGCCGATCGACGCGCCAGGTGAGGTCGAGGGCGGGGTTCGGAGTGACGGTGAGGATCATGTGAGCTCCCGTGCGCGGAGAGCGGCGCCCAGCAGCCCTGCGTTGCCGGAGAGCTCGGCGGGGACCAGCGCCGGGATGCGATGGAAGCTGAGCCGGGCGGCCAGGCGCGTGCGCAGCTCATCGAACAGGGCGCCGCCGGCGCGGGAGAGTCCGCCGCCGATGACCACTGCTTCCGGCGCCACGACGGCGGTGAGCTGAGCCAGAGACATCGTGAGCGCGTCGAGCGCGGAATTCCAGATGTCCCCGGCCACCTCGTCGCCGGCCGCCGCGCGGGCGATCACGTCCTTCGCTCCGTCCGGAGCGATCCCGGTCGCCTCGCGATACCGCCGGGCGATGGCACCGGCCGAGGCGACGGCTTCGAGGCAACCGCGTGCGCCGCACGCGCAGATCGGCCCGTCCGCGATCGGGGAGTGCCCGATCTCACCCGCGTAACCGCCGGCGGTGTACGGGACGCCCCCGACCAGCAGCGCACCGGCGATCCCCGTGCCGATCACGAGCACCACCGAATCGGCGTAGTCGCGCGCGCCACCGAGTCGGCGTTCCGCCCAGCTGGCGGCACGGACATCGTGGTCGAAGGCCACGGGCAGCCCGAGGCGTTCAGCGGCGAGGTCGCGCAAGGGCGAGTCGTGCCAGCCGAGGTTGCTCGCGAAGACGCCCAAGCCGGCATCCGCATCGACGATCCCGGGCACGACGAGTCCCACCGCCTGCGGCACGACAGAGGGGTGCGCGGCGCGGAGCTCCTCGGCCAGCACCTCGAGACGCTCGAGCAGCACCTGCGTGCGGTCGCCCTCGGCGATCGGCGTGGGCGTGCGGCGCAGTCCGAGGGCGGTGCCGTCGGCGTCGAACAGGGCCGACTTGATGTCGGTGCCGCCCACGTCGAACGCCAGCACGGGGGCACCGACGCCGAGCGTGCGCACGGCGGCGAGCTTCTCACCGGTCGCGTCTCGCTCGACGTCGGGAACGGCATCCGTCCCGTCAGCTCGGGTCATGGTCAGCTCCGGCGGCGGGTTGCGTCATGCATCCAGGATGACGGATCGCGTGAGGTTGCGGGGCTGGTCGGGGTCGAGGCCGCGGGCGACGGCGCGGTCGAGCGCGGTGCGGTGCAGGCGCACGAGGTCGGCGAGCGGGTCGATCGACCGTTGCTCGAAGCGGGCGCCGGTGGCCTCGACCTGCGCAGCGAGTCCCTCGGGAGCCTCGCCGAACTGCCAGGTGACGCGGCCAGGGGCCGCGATCGCGATCGGACCGTGCCGGTAGTCCATCGAGGGGTACGCCTCGGTCCACGACTGCGAGGACTCGCGCAGCTTCAGCGCGGCCTCGTGGGCGAGGCCGATCGTCCATCCGCGTCCGAGGAACGTGTACTGCTCCGCGTCGCGCAGCTCGTCGTCGCCGTCCTCGGCGAGCACGGCCTCGGCATCGGCGATGGCGCCGGAGAGGTCTTCGCCGAGCGACGCCCGGAAGAGCGCCAGCGCGGTGGTCGCGAATCGCGTCTGCACGACCGACTGCTCATCGGCGAACGGGAGCAGCACCGCCTCGTCGGCGAGCGAGACGAGCGGCGAATCCGGATCGCCGATCACTCCGATGGTCGGGATGCGCCCCTTGATGCGGTCGACGAGCTCGAGCACCTCGCTCGTGGTCCCGGAACGGGTGAGGGCGACGACGGCGTCGTATCCGCGGTCGAGGAAGGCCTCGGACGCCGCGTAGGCGTCGGTCTCCCCCTGACCGGCGGACTCGCGCAACGCGGCGTACGACTGCGCCATGAACCACGACGTACCGCATCCGACGACGGCGATGCGGGCCCCCGATGCGGGGAGCAGTGCCTGCTCGGCCTTCAGATCGGCCGCCCGCGCCCACATCTCCGGCTGGGAATTGAGTTCTTCGCGCATGTGTGCGCCGGGCAGCGATTCGGACATCGAGGTGCCTTTCTGGCGATAAGTTGCAGACTTGTGATCGTTTGAAGCCTAATTCGATCATAGTATGGCGTCGAATCACAACACCAACAGCTTTGCCTTGATTTGTTTGTTCTCCTGACAAATAATCAGACGAGTTCCACCCTCGACGTCGACCCCGGCCGAAGTCGAGAGCCCCGAGCCCCGGCTTGAACGATCGCGGCTGCCTCACGGCGAAACGATCACCCACGCACTGTCGCGTGATGTGCTTGCGACTGTGCACCACACCCCCTCCCGAAGCGGCCCTGCCGCCGAGGGTTCGGACATCACAGTGAGGAATGCAATACACATGAAGAAGTCACTGCGGTTCGGCGCCGCCGCCATTGCGGCCGTCGCCACGCTCTCGCTCGCTTCGTGCGGGTTCGGCGGTTCGTCCGGCGACAGCGGAGGCGGGGACGGCTCGACCACCCTCGACCTCCTCGTCCCCAGCTACTCCGACGGCACCAAGGCCAACTGGGAGACGGTGATCGACGGGTTCGAGAAGGCCAACCCCGACATCAAGGTCAAGCTCGAGGTGCAGTCGTGGGACAACCTCGAGAAGGTCGTCTCCACCAAGATCCAGGCCGGCGAGGCACCGGACATCTACAACGGCGGACCGTTCGCGGGCTTCGTCGGCGATGAGCTGCTCTACCCGACGAAGGACGTCGTCTCCGACGACACCTACTCCGACTTCCAGGAGTCGTTCCTCAAGAACGCCGAGGTCGACGGGACCGCCTACGCGCTGCCGATGATCGCCTCGGCGCGCGCCCTGTTCGTCAACAACGCGCTGCTCGACCAGGCCGGCGTCGAGGCGCCGACCAACTGGGATGAGCTGCTGGATGCCGCCACCAAGGTGTCCGCACTCGGCGGCGGTGTCGCCGGCTACGGCATGCCGCTCGGATCGGAAGAGGCACAGGCGGAAGCGGCCGTGTGGCTGTGGGGCGGCGGCGGATCGTTCGGCGATGCCTCCGAGATCACGATCGACACCCCGGAGAACCTCCCCGGTGCCGAGCAGATCAAGAAGATGATCGACGCCGGTGCGACGCAGGCCGACCCGGGTTCCACGCAGCGCTCCCCCCTGATGGACATCTTCATCCAGGGCAAGATCGGCATGCAGGTCGGCCTCCCGCCGACGGTCGGCCAGATCAAGGAGAACAACCCCGACCTGGACTACTCCATCGTTCCGATCCCGACGAAGGACGGCTCGCCCTTCACCCTCGGCGTCATGGACCAGCTGATGGCGTTCCAGAACGATGGTGACAAGCAGGAGGCGATCACCAAGTTCTTCGACTACTACTACTCCGCCGACGTCTACGTGCCGTGGGTGCAGGCCGAGGGCTTCCTGCCGGTCACCAAGTCCGGCGCCGAGCAGCTCTCCGGCGAAGAGGCCCTCAAGCCGTTCCTCGACGTGCTGCCCGACGCGCAGTTCTACCCGTCGACGAACCCGAAGTGGTCCGCTGCCGACGGTGCGTTCAAGTCGCTGTTCGGTCAGATCCAGTCGAAGCCGGCACAGGACGTGCTGACCGAGATCCAGGCACAGGTCGACGCGGGCTGAGCCCGCTGATCGGAGAGGTTCGGGTACCCGAATGAGCCAGAAGACAGAGTCCTCGAACCTCGCGGGGGCGGCGAAGAGCCGCCCCCGCACTCCGAAGACCCCGGATGCCACGCGTGGCAGGCCGGGCGGAAAGGATCTTCTCCAAGCGCTGCCGTGGATCGCACCGGCGCTGCTGCTCATCATCGGCGTCGTGCTGTTCCCCGCCGGGGTGATGTTCTTCAACTCGACGCGTGACATCTCCCTGTCGGGCCTCGACAAGGGGTCCGTGGGCTTCGACAACTTCGTCACGGTCTTCACGTTCACCGAGTTCTGGCCGATCTTCTTCCGCACGATCGTGTGGGTGGTCGCGGTCGTGACCCTCACGGTCGTGATCTCGCTCGGTCTGGCGCAGATCCTGAACAAGGCCTTCCCCGGGCGCCAGCTCGTGCGCATGGCCGTGATCGTGCCGTGGGCCGCATCCGTCGTGATGACGACCATGGTGTTCTACTACAGCCTCGAGCCGTACTTCGGCATCTTCAACAAGTTCCTCTACGACATCGGGCTCTCCGATGACGCGGTGGGCTACGGCTGGACGAAGAACCCCGCGACGGCCTTCACCTGGTCGATCGTGATCGCGATCTTCGTGTCGCTCCCCTTCACGACCTACACGATCCTCGCCGGACTCCAGTCGGTCCCGGCCGACGCGATCGAGGCGGCGAAGATGGACGGCGCCGGCCCTGCCCGCACCTACTGGTCGATCGTGCTGCCGCAGCTGCGCAGCGCTCTGGCCGTGGCCATCCTCATCAACATCATCAACGTCTTCAACTCGCTGCCGATCCTGAAGGTGATGACCGGGTCGATCCCCGGCTACGGCGCCGACACGATCATGACCCTGATCTTCAAGTACATCGAGCTGCAGAAGAAGGTCGATGTCGCGAGTGCCCTGTCGGTGGTCGCGTTCCTCATCGTCATCGTGATCGTCGCGGCGTACGTGAAGATCGTCAAGCCCATGAAGGAGGTCTGATCATGACCATGACCGAGACCGAGCTCGTGACCACCGCCGGAGGCCGCGGTCGTCGCACGCCGCCGACACCCGGCCGCAAGCGCCGCTACACCGAAGACCAGGTCACGCTCCCCCGTGTGATCCTGCGCACCGTCGCCGGATTCCTGGTGCTCGCCATCTTCGTGCTGCCGTACCTGATCATGTTCTTCGGCTCGGTGAAGACCAAGTCGCAGATCCGGTCGGTCGATCCGACCTACCTCCCGATCGAGTGGCACTGGGAGAACTACATCTCGATGTGGTCCACCCCCGAGACGCCCCTGCCGTACAACCTGATCTCGACCATCGTCATCGCCGTGTTCGCGACGCTGCTGGTCCTGCTGGTCTCGCTTCCGGCGGCGTACTACACGGCGCGCTTCAAGTTCCCCGGCCGCATGGTGTTCCTGTTCCTGGTCATCGTCACGCAGATGCTGCAGCCGGCCGTGCTCACCTCGGGTCTGTTCCGCCAGTTCACCGTGCTCGGACTCGGCGACACCTGGATCGCGATGATCTTCATCAACGCGGCCTTCAACCTGTCGTTCGCGGTGTGGATCATGCACTCGTTCTTCGCCGGCATCCCCAAGGAGGTCGACGAGGCCGCGCAGATCGACGGCGCCGGGCGCTTCACCGTGCTGTTCAAGATCAACCTGCCGCTCGTGTGGCCCGGCATCGTCACGGCGATCGTGTTCACCTTCGTCGCCTGCTGGAACGAGTTCGCGGCGTCGCTCGTGATCCTGTCGACCGACAAGAACCAGCCGTTGTCGGTCGCTCTGACCAAGTTCGTCGGTCAGTACGAGACGAGCTGGCAGTACGTGTTCGGCGTCTCGATCGTCGCGATCCTGCCCGTGGTCATCCTGTTCATGCTCATCGAGAAGCGTCTCGTCGGTGGCTTGACGGCGGGCAGCGTCAAGTAGCCCTCCGCATCCGCGCGTCGACATCCGCTTGACGACATCCGCCCGATGGGAGCACCCGTCGGGCGGATGTGCGTCTGCCGGTCAGGAGCGCGACGTCGATGCCGCGCGCAGCTGCTCGGGATTCCAGCGCACGCCGAGCGCCGACGTCAGTGCGGCCTGGGCGGCTCCGGCGGCGAGCGACACACGAGGATCGGCGTAGCGCACCGGAACCTGCGCCGTGCCGCGGGCGGGGTACTCGGTCTCACGGCGCACGCGATCGAGGAAGCGCGGTCCGAGCTCGGTTGCCGGGCCGCCGATGACGACCTCGATCGGGTCGAGCAGCGCGCCGATGAGCTTGACGGCTCTGGCCAGCGCGCGAGCCCCCTCATCGAGTTGCTCCTCGTCGGCCTGAGCCGCGAGCGCGCGGATCTCCGGGGCATCCATGGCGTCGGAGAACTCGTCGCCGAGCATCGCCCCGAGAGCGGCGGCCGATTCCAGGCAGCCGCGCTGCCCGCATCGGCAGGCGCGCGCGGCGTCGCCGAACACGACCTGCACATGTCCGATCTCACCCGCGCGGTCTCGGGGGCCGGGAGCCAGCTCGCCGTCGAGCGTGACGGCCGCGCCGACACCGCCGCCGAGATGGATGAAGAGGCGGTAGCCGGACGGCGACTCCTCCATACCCGCCTCGGCGATGGCTTCGGCGTCGACGTCGTTGATCAGCAGCACGGGCGCTCCCAGCACACGCTCGAACCGGTCGGCGAGGGGGACGTTCTGCCACTTGAGCTGCACGCTCTCGAGCACCGATCGCCCATCGGTCGTGCCCGGCAGCTGCACGCCGGCGGCCAGGAGCCGTCCGCCGAACTCTTCCGCCACGGCCGACACCGCCTCGTCGAGGGTGCGGTCGCGGTTCTCGGCGGTGTAGCTCACGCGACGGAGGTCGACCTCGGTGCCGTCGAGCGCCACGAGAGCGATGTCGGCGTGCAGGGGCTGGATCACCAGCACCAGGATCAGGTGATGGTCCGCATCGACGCTCAGAGTGGTCGCCCGCTTGCCACCGGTGCTCGCCGCCTGCTCCCCTTCGACGATCAGCCGGTTCTCGATGAGTTCGGCGACCAGCGATGACGCGGTGGCGGCGGTCAGACCGGTCGACCTCGCGATGCCCGCGCGCGTCTGCGTGCCCGGATTCCGGAAGACCAGCTGCAGAGCCCGGCGCAGGTTCGCACGCCGAACAGACGCCTGGGTGTCGAGGCCGTCATCCGTGCTGAGCATGTGTTCCCGTTCCGACGCTCGCCCGTCGCGAGCTGTTGACAGATCGTGGCGCGATCCGTAGTCTCTCCCTAAGTTTATTCATTGAACTTAGTTGGTCAATGAATCTCACAAAGCTCCGGACGGGCGAGTGCTGCACACACCGTCGCCCGTCCGGCTCCTCCTCCTCAGCGGCTCTCGGCCGCTTCGGTGTGGTGACGGATGACCTCTGCCACCACGAAGTTGAACCACTTCTCCGCGAACTCCGGGTCGAGGTGCGCTTCCTCGGCGAGAGCACGCAGCCGGGCGACCTGCTGTTCCTCCCTATTCGGGTCCGATGCCGGCATCTCATGCTCCGCTTTCAGATGCCCGACCTGCTGAGTCGCGCGGAAGCGCTCGGCCAGCATGAAGATCAGTGCGGCGTCGATGTTGTCGATGGTGGCGCGAAGCCGGAGCAGTTCGGCCTTCGGGTCCTCGGCGGCGGTCATGCCCCTACTCTAGAGCCGCGTGACATCCTGGTTTCGATCCATGGCACCGCTATCGTGAGCACATGAGCAACGAAGAGCCGCCGGAATCCGCGCCCCACGACGACGACGCATCCGCCGCGACTCCCGCCGCGCCGGCGACCGGCCGCCGCAAGGCCGCACCCGCATCCGTGCCGGCCGTCGCAGACGCTCCGATCCCGGTCGTGATCGAGCCGACGACGCCGAGCCGTTCGTTCTGGACGCGCATCGACCGCCCGTTCGTGTTCGGCTTCCTCGTGACGCTGGGTGGACTCGGGGCGATCGTGATCGGCCTCGCGCTGTCGAACCTGTCGACCGTGCTCATCTACATCGCCCTCGCCCTGTTCGGTGCGCTCGGACTCGACCCCGCCGTACGGTTCCTGGAACGCCGTGGCCTCTCGCGTGTGATCTCGGTGGTCATCACGATCCTCGCACTCATCGTGGTGTTCGCCCTCGTGCTCTGGATGATCGTTCCCGTCGTGATCGATCAGATCGTGAGCTTCGTGCAGTCCGTGCCCGGCATGATCAAGGACTTCACACACAGCGACATCTACGCGACCCTCGAAGCCCAGTTCGGCGACCAGTTCCAAGAACTGGTCGCCCAGGTGCAGTCCTTCCTCACCGACTTCGGCAACCTCGCGACGATCGGCGGCGGCGCCCTGGCCGTGGGCGCTTCGATCGCCACCAGCATCTCCGGAGCCATCGTCGTGCTCGTGCTGACGTTGTACTTCCTCGCGTCGCTGCCGTCGATGAAGCAGGGTCTGCTGCGTCTCGCCCCCGCCCGCGACCGCGCTCGTGCCGGCGACATCACCGACCAGATCACCGACTCGGTCGGCGGCTACGTGATGGGCATGGTCGTGCTCGCGTTCTGCAACGCGACGCTCGCGTTCCTGCTCTACCTCTTCCTCGGGTTGCCGTTCCCCCCGCTGATGGCGGCCATCGCCTTCTGCATCACGTTGATCCCGCTGGTCGGCTCGGTGCTGTTCTGGATCCTCGGCACCTGCCTGGCGCTGTTCACCAACCCGATCGCCGCCCTGATCTTCGCGGCGATCTACCTCGTCTACATGCAGATCGAGGCCTACGTGATCACCCCTCGCGTCATGAACAAGGCGGTCTCGGTGCCGGGTTCTCTCGTCGTGATCGGTGCTCTCGCCGGCGGCACGCTGCTCGGTCTGCTCGGGGCGCTGGTCGCCGTGCCGGTGACCGCGTCGATCCTCATCATCATCAAACAGGTTCTCGTCCCGAAGCAGGACGCCCGGATCTGACCCGCCCGCAACGCAGAAGCGCCCGGACCCTCAGGGGCCCGGGCGCTTCTGCGTGGTGGCGACTCAGCTGAGGTCGTTGTCTGCCAGCCACTTCTTGGCGATGTCCTCTGCCGACTTCTGGTCGACCGTGCTCTGCACGTTCAGCCCCACCAGCTCCTCGGCGGTGAGCTTCTTGCTGACCGCGTTGATCACGTCGGAGATCTCGTCGGCGACGTCGCTCGATGCGATCGGCACGACGTTCGAGGCCAGGATGATGTTCTCCGGGTCTTCGAGCGCGACGATGTCTTCGGTCTGGAAGGCCGGGTCTGCCGAGTAGATGTCGGCGACCTGGATCTCACCGGCCAGCAGGGACTCGAGCGTGGTCGGGCCGGTGGCCGAGAAGCCGAGATCGACGCCGTAGACCTCCTTGGCCGCAGCCGGACCGTACGGACGCTGCTCGAACTCCGGAGCGGCACCGATCGTCACCGGGGTCGTGACCTTCGAGAGGTCGCCGATCGTGGTGAGACCGTTTTCCTCGGCGAAGCTCTTCAGCACGGTGTAGGTGTCCTGGTCAGAGGCCTCGGCGTAGTCCAGAGCGGTCAGCCCCTTGGGCAGAGCTTCCTTCAGAGCGGCGTAGACGTCTTCCGGGCTGGTGGCGGTCGCGTCCTTGTCGAGGTACTCGAGCAGGTTGCCGGTGTACTCCGGGAACAGGTCGATCGCGCCGGACTCGACATCGGGCATGTAGGCGTCGCGCTGTCCGATGTTGAACTGGCGGTCGACCTTGATGTCGGCGCCCTCGAGAGCCTGCGCATAGATCTCGGCGATGATCTCGTTCGAGTAATACGCCTGCGAGCCGATGACGATCGTGTCGCCGCCGGAGCTCGAGCCTTCGCTCGGGGCGTCGAGCGGGTTGCTGTTCGCGCAGCCGCCGAGGACGAGCACCGCGGCGAGCGCGGCACCACCGGCAAGGGCGAGTCGTGACTTACGTGCTGTGAACATGAGGACTTCCTCTTCTCTGGGACAACGGGGATGGTGCTGTGGGACGGTGTGAGGGCTGTGGGATGAGTCGGATGATGGGCGTCAGGCGGTGGCCGGTGCCGGCGAGGCAGCGGCCGCGCGCGAGCGACGTATGGTGGTCGGTGCGCGCACCCCCGCGGGGACGGCGGCGTGCTGGAGCAGGGCGAAGATCAGGTCGACGACCAGGGCGAGCACCGCGACGAGGATCGCCCCTCCGAGCACCTGGTCGAACTTGCGCAGCGGAATGCCCTGGATGATCGGCCAGCCGAGTCCGCCGAGGTTCACGTAGGCGGCGATCGTGACCGTGGCGATCACCTGCAGGAGAGCCGCGCGGATGCCGCCGACGAGCAGCGGGAGACCGAGCGGGACCTCGACCTTCCAGAACACCTGCCACTCGGTCATGCCCATCGAACGCGCGGAGTCGAGCACGCGACGGTCGATGGCTTCGAGGCCGGTGTAGGCGCCGGCGAGGAGCGAGGGGATCGCGAGGAGCACGAACGTGATGATCGCGGCCTCGGGAACGCGGAGCACGCCCAGGATCAGCACGAGCAGCACCATGAGACCGAAAGACGGGATGGCACGTGCCGCGCCGGAGACCGCGACCGCGATCTCACGGCCTTTGCCGGTGTGACCGATGAGCCACCCCAGGGGAATCGCGATGATGCCGGCGATGAGCACCGAGATCAGCGTGTAGTACATGTGCTGGCCGAACAGGATGGGCAGCGAGTACGGCCCCTCCCAGCGGTCAGGGGAGAAGAGCCAGGCGAAGGCGTCGGTGAACACGTTCATGCGGCGGTCCTCAGGGTGGCGGCCTGTCGTGCGGCCGACGGTGTCTTCGCCGCGCGCGTCCACGGCATCAGTGCGCGACCCAGGAGAAGGAGCAGCAGGTCGATCACGAGCGCGATCACGACCACCGCGATGACGCCGGCGAACACCTCGGCGAGGATGCGACGCTGCAGGCCGTTGGTGAACAGGTAGCCGAGGTTGTTCACCCCGACCAGGATGCCGACCGTGGCGAGGGAGATGGTGCTGACGGCTGCCACGCGGAGACCGGCGAGCACGACGGGACCGGCGAGCGGGAAGTCGACGGTCCAGAACCGGCGGAAGCCGCCGTAACCCATCGCGGTCGCGGATTGCCGGATGGCGGGGTCGACCGAGTCGAGGCCGTCGGATACCGCGCGCACCAGGATCGCGACCGCATAGATCGTGAGGCCGATGATGAGGTTGACCGGGCTGCGCGCGGGGTACCCGGCGACGGACGGGAGAAGGATCAGCAGCGCGAGCGAGGGGATCGTGTAGAGGAGTCCGGTGAGAACGATGACCGGCCCCTTCACCAGCTGATAACGCCATGCGACCCACCCCAGCGGCAGCGACAGCACGAAGCCGAGCACGATGGCGATCGCGCTCTGCTGCAGGTGGATCCCGGTCAGCTCGAGGATGAGGCCGAGATTGTCGCCGATCCAGTTCACGGAGCGCCCTTCGTCGCGCTCTCCTCGCTCAGAAGCGCGTCGGTCACGGCATCAGGAACATCGATGATCGCCCCCTGGGTGCGACCCTCGCCGTCGACCACCACGGTGCCGTGCGGCGTCTGCTTGAGGTGCAGAGCACGGCGTCCGCGTTCGGCGCCGATGAACGCCGAGACGAAGTCGTCTGCCGGGTTCTCGATGATCTCGCTGGGGCTGCCCACCTGAACGATGCGCGCGCCCTTGTCGAGGATGACGACCTGGTCGCCGAGCAGGAACGCCTCGTCGATGTCGTGCGTGACGAACACGACCGTCTTGTCGAGCTCGCGCTGCAGCCGCAGGGTCTCCTGCTGCAGGTCGGCCCGCACGATGGGGTCGACCGCACCGAAGGGCTCGTCCATGAGCAGGATGTTCGGGTCGGCGGCAAGACCGCGGGCCACACCGACGCGCTGCTGCTGACCGCCGGACAACTGGCTCGGGTACCGCTCGGCGAGCGCCTGGTCGAGGCCGACCGTGTCGAGCAGTTCCCGTGCGCGCTTATGGGCGGCAGCCTTCTTCACGCCGGTCAGGCGCAGCACCGTGGCCACATTGTCGATGACCGTGAAGTGCGGCATGAGGCCGGAGTTCTGCATCACGTAGCCGATGCGTCGACGCAGGGCCACCGGGTCACCCTGGAGCACGCTCTCGCCGTCGATCTCGACCTCGCCGGAAGTCGGCTCGACCATGCGGTTGATCATGCGGAGCAGAGTGGTCTTACCGCAGCCGGACGAGCCGACGAACACCGTGGTCTTGCGCGAGGGCAGCACGAGGCTGAAGTCATTGACGGCGAGGGCGCCGCCGGGGAAGCGCTTGGTGACGTTGCGGAACTCGATCATGGGCTGGTCTCCAGTCGGTCGATCGATGTGCGAGCGGACGAGTATTGCTCTTCAGATGTCTACGGGGCTCTTCTGATGGCTACGGGCCGACCTCGACACGGGGGTCGAACGCCACGAACCCGGAGAAGTCCTTGCCCACGCGATCGAAGGCGGAGGGGTAGGGATTCGGATACGACCAGGCGTAGTCGGTGTGGAGCTCGCCCTCGGTCTGTACCGAGTAGTACTGAGCGGCACCCTTCCACGGACAGGTGTAGGGCGTGGGGCTCTCGACGAGCACTCCGGGCGTGATGGACGCCGGTGGGAAGTACCAGTTCCCCTCGATGCGGGCGAGATCACTCTCGTCGGCTTCGGCGATGACGGTTCCTGCGAGTACAGCCTTCATGGTCCTGCCTCCTCGGATGTGGGTATGAGCGTATAAGACGGTGCGGACATCGGGGGTGAGGGTTGCGCCGCGGCCGTCAATATGAGAAACAATCCGGATCCTGTTCGATGCGATCGGAAGAACGGATTGCCCTGGATTCGGGTCAGGCCCGATGTCGGGATCGATTCCCTCCGCGGGTCACGCGGAGTCGCGGCCGTACCCCTCGAGCAGTCGCAGCCAGATCTCGCTGATCGTGGGGTACGACGGCACCGCGTGCCAGAGGCGGGCGATCGGGACTTCGCCGACGATCGCCACGGTGGCCGCATGAACGAGTTCGGCCACCTCGGGACCGACGAACGTCGCACCGATCACGACGTCGCGGTCGGTGTCGACCACGAGCCGCGCCTGGCCTTCGAAGCCGTCTTCGTAGAGGCTCGCGCCGGCGACCCAGCCCAGGTCGTAGTCGACGGCCTTCACCGCGATACCGGCCTTGACCGCCTGGGCCTCGGTGAGCCCCACGGAGCCGACCTCGGGGATCGAGAACGTGACCTGCGGGACGGCGGCCTGGTCGGCGGTGGCGACGTGACGGCCCCACGGGGCGTCGTCGACATCTTCGCCCTGGGCGCGGGCGACGATCACATCGCCGGCGGCGCGCGCCTGGTACTTGCCCTGGTGGGTGAGGAGCACGCGCCCGTTGACGTCGCCGACCGCGTACAGCCAGTCCGATCCGGGGACGCGGAGCGTGTCATCCGTCTCGATCCAGCGGCCGGGTTCCAGTCCCACCACGTCGAGGCCGATGTCACCGCTGCGGGGTGAGCGACCCGTCGCGGCGAGCACCTCGGTCGCGGTGATCTCCTCACCGCCGTCGAGGGTGATGGCCACGCCGTTCGCGCCGCGATGCACGGATGTCGTTCCCGTGCCGGTGCGCACATCGACGCCCAGTTCCTTGAGGCCTGCGGCGACACGCTCGCCCGCGAAGGGCTCCATCCCGCCGAGCAGGCCGCTGCGGGCGATCACGGTGACGGTCGAGCCGAGTGCGGCGTAGGCGGTCGCCATCTCGACGGCCACGACGCCTCCACCGATGACGGCCAGGCTCTCGGGAAGCTCTTCTGCGCTGGTGGCCTCGCGGCTGGTCCACGGGGTGGATTCGCGCAGTCCGTCGATGGGCGGGATGACGGCGTCCGATCCGGTGCTGATCGCGACGGCGTGCCGAGCTTTGAGCACGCGCTCCGCGCCGTCGGCATCCGTCACGGTCACCTCGCGCTTACCCGTGATGCGGCCGTGGCCGCGGGCCAGGTCGATGCCGGCCGAGTCGAGCCACTTGACCTGACCGTCATCCGACCAATTGCTGGTGAACGAGTCGCGACGGTCGAACACGGCGCGCACGTCGAGCTTTCCGGTGACCGCCTGGGAGGAACCGCCCACGTGCTGCGCGGCACGGAGCGCCTGTGCCGAACGCAACAGCGCCTTCGACGGCATGCACGCCCAATAGGAGCACTCACCCCCGACGAGCTCGCTCTCCACGATGATCGCGGTGAGTCCGCCCTGCACGGCTCGGTCGGCGACGTTCTCGCCCACCGGACCACCGCCCAACACGATCAGGTCGTACTCGTCGGTCTTCTCCGCAGCATTCATGCGTCGCACCTCTCCGTGAGCCGATTACGTGGCCCAGTCTCGCTCATGAGCAACGCCGAGTCACGGGTGAGTTGTTCCCTGCGGCGTGGCGCGAGGGAGAGATCCTGACGATCTCAGCGCGGAGGAAGGTCTAGCGCCTCGCGCATCCGTCGAGCCAGGAGCAGCACATGGTTTCGGCGACCGATTGTCGACGGCAACGGAACTCGCTTGCCGTCGACACGCTCCAGCTCGATCATCCGAACCGAACCCACGAACGGGAGCCAGCCGACGCCCGCCCCTCCGGCACCGTAATGGAGCTGCTTGTCGACGGCCGCGATCTCTCCTGATCTGAAGTGGCGTCTACGAAACCAGGCGCACACGACAACCGCACCTGGCTCCACCCACACCCCGAGGAAGAGCGAACGTACGACCGCGGCCGCCGCCAAGAAACACACGCATGCACCAATCCACCACGAGGACGTGCCCCAACTCACCGCGACCGTCAACGCACTCGCGGTTGCGCCCCAGAGGAGGCCACCCACTCGAGCACCCGTCGCCGAGCCCGCTACCTTCTCCAACTTCGTCCCATCGCTTCCCTGCGGTGACCGCTGGCTATCCCCGCCCTGTAAGCGGCCTCAGCTGCCTCGAAGTTACCCGGCTCCTCGGTGAGGATATTGCCAAGCAGAAGCGCTGCTCCGTACATGTCCGCGCGCACCAATCGCTCCAAGAGCTCGCGCGCTTCTGCCACCTTTTGCTGAGCAAGGAAAAGCTTCGCCAGCGGTACCCCAAACTCTTCGGATTCCGCAAGGCCCCGCTTGAGGAGATGCTCAGCTTCAGTGAACTTAACCGAGCACCCCGCGCTTAAAGACTCTCGCCCAGGAGTCCTGCCAGACGTGCGGCATCTCCGGCGTTCGCAGAGATCGCCTTCGCAACCCGAGCGTGGCTTCTTCGTGGTCACCGATCCAATTGAGACCTTCACCGAGCGCTGCGAGCGCTGCACTCGAGCCGCCACTCGCGCCTTCGCGGAACATCGAGATCGCGAGAATTTCGCATCAGCGGAACCCTCTTCTTGATCGCGCGCATCGCCTTGGAGTTGGTCACGGGCAACTGACTCTGCTGAATCGAGAATGGTCACGACAACAAAGCGCTACACCATTTATCAAATCAGGCTACATCATTGATCAGGCTAATTTTGTATGTCTTAAGATCCCGCATTTCCGAGAGTCTAAGGAATCTAACGGTCTTTGCCTGAGGGTCGAGATGAAGCAACGCGCGAAATGGAACCAAGATCAAGAATGCCCAAAGGATCTGGTCGTACCAGCAGACAGCTTGTGCCACTGACGCTTTCTGAGCCCACCAGTGGACTGCCGTCCAGGCCAAGACCGCGAAGGGGACAAAGAGCCAGAGAAGCACTCCTCGAACAAGCAAAAGAACGAGCCACATAAGCCCCGTGAAGAATCTCACTACATGCCTCCCAGCATTCCGACCCAACCCTCCGATACCGCGGGCAGCAAGCCCCACACTACATCCATGGCCCATTCGCTCGCCGTTGATTTGACGTATGGGGTATCAAGCGCTTCGGTTATTTGCCCCGCTCCACGAATTGCTCGCATACCACCCGTAACTATGTTGAACACTCCGACAACTACAGCCGGTATAGAGATTGCCCAACCAACAACCGGGACCGTGAACGCCAAGGGGGCGCGCAAGATGAGCGTGGATATACCGCTCCCCACCTTGACAGCTCCCCACACCAGATTGATTGTTCCCGCGACCGCCTTGGGGTTGATCCACCCCGACTTAGCTCGCGAGGTTGGCCTAGGTGCGGCCACAGGCTGCCTTATGCTCTTCGACGCCACCGTGGCTTTCGCCGCGGAGACTCGCGTCATCTTCTTGCCGATCCATCGCTCCCCGGTGAGGTCGTGTCCGTTGATCGGGTCGGTGGGCCAGGAGTAGTCGTTCGCCCCGCCACCTTCGATGGGGTCGACTTGCAGGAAGCGTCCGAGGGCGGGGACATACAACCGCACCCC
>NZ_SSDK01000037.1:0-152245 GCF_004794435.1 Microbacterium sp. K27 | reverse complement strand
CTCCTCCCGATTCATTACGCGACTTCTCGAAATTCCTTCGTACGAGTTTCGGGGACCCCCGACATCCGGCTCCAGCGGCACCTCTGGCGAACCCGGGCATCGCCTTGGAGTTCCGGGAAAGGGTGGCTTCCCTGGGAGATTCGCGAGAGAATGGAGAAGTCGCGTGATGAGAGGCGCTCTCATGCGTCTCTTCCCGTGGAGGCGCACCTGCGCCCGGCGACAGATGGATGATTGTGCACGAAGAGAACACGACACACGACGAAGCGATCGGCGACGCCGACCTGATCCTCCGCACCCGTTCGGGCGACACGGAGGCGTTCGGTGAACTCTGGCGACGACACTACCCGTCGGGTCTCTCCGTGGCCCGCTCGGTCACCTCGTCGATCGACCCCGATGACCTCGTGCAGGAGTCGTACACGCGCATCTATCAGGCGATCATCAAAGGGGGCGGGCCGAACGGATCCTTCCGCGCCTACCTGTTTACGAGCATCCGCAACACGGCGGCAGGCTGGGGACGCGCCCGCCGCGAGACCGCGATCGATGAACTCGACACCGTCGCCGACCCCGACACCACCGATCAGGCTGCGAGCGAGGCACTCGACCGCAGCCTCACCGCGCAGGCTTTCCGCAGTCTCCCCTCCCGCTGGCAGGAGGTGCTCTGGTACACCGAGATCGAGCAGATGAAGCCGCAGGAGGTCGGCCCTCTCCTCGGGATGAAGGCCGGCGCCGTGTCGCAGTTGGCCTTCCGCGCCCGCGAGGGTCTGCGCGAAGCCTGGATCCAGGCGCATCTGCGCAGCGCCGAAGACGGCTCCGAGTGCCAGTGGACCATCGAGCACCTGGGCGCCTACTCACGTGGCAACCTCAGCACGCGCGACCACAAGCGGCTCGAGCTGCACCTCGATGAGTGCGCTCGATGCATGATCGTCGCGGCCGAGGCGAAAGATGTCTCCAAGCGTCTCGCCCTGGTGCTCCTGCCTCTCGTCCTCGGCGTCACCGGCGCCGCCGGCTACCTCGCCACGCTGCAAGGCGCCGGCACGCCGATCGTCGCGCTGGCGGCCATGCCGTCGAGCATTCCCGGAGCCGTCTTCGCCGGTGACCCCGGTGCTTCACACGCCGCGACGGGCCTCGCTGCGACCGGTGGTTCCGGTTCCGGTGGCGGGGCCGGCGGCTCGGCGGGAGGCACTGCCGGCTCGTCCGCCGGTGCCGGATCCGCGGGTGGTGTGTTCACCGGGATCGGCGCGCTCGTCGGTGTGGGATCGGCCGCTCTGGTGGTCGCCGGTGTCGTCGCTGCCGCCACGATCCTTCCCGGACTCGCCGGCGCCGACCCGGCGACCTCGCTTCCGAGCGCGGGGGACGAGGACCCGTCGTCGATCTCGGCGGACGTCGGACCGGACGAGAAGCTGAGCCTCGACGAGCCCGTCGTCATCGAGCCGCCGGTCACCGTACCGGAGCAGCCTCCTGCGCCGCCGGCCGTGGATCCGGTGCCGGGAGCAGATGAGGTGGGTCCGGCCGCCGCCGCGCCCCCCGCCACCCTCCCTCCCGTCACGCCCCCTCCGGTCACGGTGCCACCCGTGGACCCGGTCGACCCCGTGGACCCGGTCGACCCGGGTGTCCCCACGGAGGCTCCCGCCTGGGAGACCGCCACCATTTGGTTCAACGGCCTCCAGGTCCACTACAGCGTTCCGATCACCGGAATGGCCGGTCAAAGGGTCGAGGCCCTTCTCGACGACAGCACCGGCGGCGGTGACAGCATCCTGCTCGACGAGTCCGGCTTCGGCGTCATCGATCTCCGCCCGACTTTCTGGCAGTTCGTCGACGCGGACATCACAACCGTCACCTTCCGTTACGTCCTCGCGTCGGGCACCAGCCCCTCCACGGTCACCACACTGCTCGAGCTCGAGCCCAACCGTCCCGAGGGTCCGGAAGAGGAGGCTCCGATCGTGTCCGCCACCGCGACGCCGGACACCGCGAGCGATGTGTCGACCACCTCACCCGCGGCGTCCGAGCCGACGTCGGTGGCCGACCCTGTGACGGCTCCCGCACCTGCACCCGTCGACCCCGCACCCGTCGAGCCCGCGCCCGTCGAGGCCACGCCCGTCGAGGCCACGCCCGTCGAGGCCACGCCCGTCGTGGCCATGCCCGTCCCCGCAGACTCGACCGCAGCCGCACCTGCGCCTCTGGCCGAGGCCGCCGCTGCCCCGGCTGAGGACGCCCCCGCCGCCGAATAGACTGGATCCATGTCCTCGGATCCCGCTCCCGTTCCCGGTGTCGACCGCCCGGTCATCACCGCTCTCGACATCGTCCGCGCCGTCGTCCTCATCGTCGCCGTGGCCTCTCTCGCCCTCTGGGGCTTCGCGAGCTGGGACCTTCCCTGGAACGTCGTCATCGGCGTCGGGGCCCCCGTCGTCGTGATCCTGATCTGGGCGCTGTTCCTGTCGCCGCGTCCGGTCCTGCGCGTGCACCCTTTCCTCCGCGCCGCCGTCGAGTTGCTGATCTACGTCGGAGTCACCATCGCCTGGTGGTCGATGGGCCAGGCCCTCATCGGCACGGCCTTCGCCCTCGTCGCGGTGGTCGCCGGTGTGCTCAGCGGCCGACGCGCGCTGTCCTGAGACTTCTCTCGTGAGCACACCGTCGTGAGCACGCCATCATGAGCGCCCTCTCCCTCCTGCAGGAATCCCTCGGAACGCTCGTCGACACCGACGACGCCTCGCTCGAACAGGCCAGGGCCGACCGCTCCGGACATGCCGCAGTGGGCCGTCCACTCGCCGTCGTCCACGCGGAGCGGATCGAGCATGTGCAGCAGACAATGCGCATCGCCACCGCCACCCGCACTCCGGTCGTGATCCGCGGCGCCGGAACCGGGCTGGCGGGCGCCGCGAACGCAGGAACCGGCGAGATCGTGCTGTCGCTGCGCCGGATGACAGCGATCAACGAGATCCGTCCCGATGATCTGCTCGCCGTGGTCGAGCCCGGAATCCTGAACGCCGACCTCAACGCCGCACTCTCCGAGCACGGGCTGTGGTGGGCGCCCGACCCCGCCAGTCGCGACATCTCGACCGTCGGCGGCAACATCGCCACGGGCGCCGGCGGTCTGCTCTGCGCCAAGTACGGCGTCGTGCGCGACGCGGTACTCGGGGTCGACGTGGTGCTCGCGGACGGGCGGCTGGTGCACCTCGGACACCGCAGCGTCAAAGGCGTCACTGGACTGGATCTCACCGCACTGATGGTCGGCTCGGAAGGAACGCTCGGAGTCGTCGTCGGGGCCACCCTGAAGCTGCGCCGTCTCGTCCCCGGCGAGATCTGCACCGTCACAGCGACCTTCCCCGGCGTACGCACCGCGGCCGCCGCCTCCGCCGCCGTCACCGCTGCCGGCGTCCAGCCGGCGATCATGGAGCTGATGGATGCCGCGAGCCTCTCCGCCGTGCATGCTCTCCTCGCGCTCGCTGTTCCCCCGGAGGGCGCGGCCCAGCTGACCATCCAGACGGACGGCCCGGCGGCTGCCGCCGAAGCGGACACGATCGCCGCGATCCTGCGCGATCACGAGGGGGCGGTGATCGTCTCCCATGACCGCGACGAGGGCGAGCGCCTCCTCGCCGTCCGGCGGTCGATGCACGCAGCGATGGCATCGCTGGGCACGACGCTGATCGAAGACGTCTCGGTACCGCGCAGCGCCATGCCGGCGATGTTCGACGAGATCGCGCGCATCGAGCGCGAGTACCGCATCGTGATCCCGACGGTCGCCCATGCCGGCGACGGCAACCTGCACCCGAACTTCATCTTCGAGGGGACGGAGACGCCGCCGCACGTGTGGGCGGCAGCAGACGAGCTCTTCCGCGCCGCCATCCGTCTCGGCGGCACCCTGACAGGCGAGCACGGCATCGGAGTCCTGAAACGGCGCTGGCTCGCCGAGGAGTTGGGTGACGACCAATGGCAGCTCCAACGTCAGATCGCCGCCGTGTTCGATCCGCTCGGCATCCTCAACCCCGGAAAGGTGTTCGCCTCCGATGCCTGACATCCATGTGAGCGCGGCGGTGATCGTCGATGAGTCCGGACGCGTGCTGGTCGTCCGCAAGCAGGGCACGACCATGTTCATGCAGCCGGGCGGCAAGCCCGAGGCCGGCGAGTCCGCCGCGCAGACGCTGATCCGCGAGCTCGACGAGGAACTCGGACTGGTCCTCGACGAAGCCGACCTCGAGCCTCTCGGCACGTTCGTCTCCGCGGCAGCGAACGAACCGGGGCACCGGGTCGTCGCAGAGGCTTTCGCGACCTCCGTCGACCCCGGGGCGGTGAGTGTTCAGGCAGAGCTCGCCGAGCTGCGGTGGATCACCCCGGCCGACGTCGCCACGCTTCCGCTGGCGCCGCTGAGCGTCGAGCACCTGCTCCCGATCGCCTGGCCAGCGCCGGCGAGCTGAGCGCGCCGGCGCGGCGCTCGGGCAGGCCTCAGATGCCCTGCCAGGCGGGCTTGTTGGCGAACGTGTAGCGGTAGTAGTCGGCGAGTGCGAGGCGCGACGCCGCGGCTTCGTCGACCACGATCGTGGCGTGCGGGTGCAGCTGGATCGCGGAACCGGGCAGGAGAGCCGTGAGCGGTCCCTCGACCGCTCCGGCGACGGCCTCGGCCTTGCCCTCGCCGAAGGCGAGCAGCACGAGGTGACGCGCCCTCAGGATCGTTCCGAGCCCCTGGGTGATGCAGTGCATGGGAACGTCGTCGATCGAGTCGAAGAAGCGGGCGTTGTCTTCGCGCGTCTGCTCCGTGAGCGTCTTCACGCGAGTGCGGGACGCGAACGACGATCCGGGCTCGTTGAAGCCGATGTGTCCGTCCGTGCCGATGCCGAGGATCTGCAGGTCGACGCCCCCGGCGGCATCGATGGCCGCCTCGTAGTCATCGCCCGCGTGCTGGATCGTCGCCTGCGCACCGTTGGGGACATGGATGCGCTGCGGGTCGAGGCCGAGCGGCTCGACGACCTCACGGGTGATGACGGAGCGGTAGCTCTCCGGGTGCGCGGGGTCGATCCCGACGTACTCGTCGAGGGCGAAGCCGCGCACCTGCGAGACGTCGTGACCCGCGAGCTGCGTGCGCAGCGCCTGGTACACCGGCAGCGGTGTCGATCCGGTGGCGAGGCCGAGGACCGCATCCGCACGACGCGCGATCAGCTCCACGATCTCGGTGGCGACCAACGCACCGGCAGCCTCGGCATTCTCGACGATGACGACCTCAGCCATGGGGAACGATCTCCTTCTCGGTGATGGAAGCGCCGACGAGTGCGGCGCCGAATGCGGCGGCGGGAGAACCCGCGGGGAGCAGTTCGATTCTCTCATCCAGGCGGAGCGACCGCATGAACGGTGACGCCTCGGCGCCCGCGTGCAGGGCGGCGCGGATGCCGTTCTCGAGCCGGTCTCCGAGAGCGGTGAGTCCTCCCCCGATGACCACCGTCTCGACGTCGGCGGAGAGCACGAGAACCCGCACGGCGGCTGCGGCTCCGTGGTAGAGGTCGTCGCGAAGGGAGAGTGCCAGCGGATCGCCGGCGTCCGCCGCGTCGAAGATGTCCCGGATCGGCAGCGCCCCGGGGCGACCCCACGCCTTGGCCAGCGCGCCCCCACCGCAGAAGGTCTCGACGCAGCCGTGCTGTCCGCAGCCGCACAGTCGTCCACGCGGATCGACCGAGAGGTGACCGACCTCGCCGGCCGTTCCCCGCGCGCCGCGCCAGATGCGCCCGTCGATCACGATTCCGGCGGCGACGCCCGTTCCGAGGTTCAGGTAGGCCATGGACCCGGCGACTCCGCTCAGCACCGCGGCTCCGAGCGCCGCGGCCTTCACGTCGTTCTCCACCCGGAAGGGGACACCGAGTGCACGCTCGGCCGTGGCAGCGAGGTCCAGGGACTCCACCCCGAGGTTGACGGCGTGATCCACGCGGCCGGCCTCGGCGTCGACGAGTCCGGGGATCCCGATCCCCACGGATCCGACGTCGTCGAGGGTGAATCCGCTCTCGACGGCGAGGGCGGTGACCGCCGCGACGATGCTCTCGACGACGGCGTCGTCACCCCAGCCGGTCGGTCGGCGCAGTCTCCCCCGGATGTCTCCGGACGGATCGACGGCGACCGCGTCGATCTTCGTACCGCCGACGTCCAGGCCCACTCGAATGGGCCGACCGGAGCGGTCGGCACTGCCGGCACCCATCATCGGATGCTGCTCCCTGCCGTGACGGTGATGATGGCGTCGACGATCACGACACTCCCAGCTGTCCGGAGAGCACCATGACGGCGGCTCCTCGCAGGACGATGTCCTCCTGGTGCGTCAGCCGCACCACGACATCCTCGAAGACACCCTCGAGGGTCCGCGCGTGCAGCGTCTCGATGGCGGCGTCGATCAGGATGCCGTCGAGCAGCTCGGCCGGTCCGGAGAGCACGACCTCGGAGAGATCGAGCGCCGCGACGATCGGGGCGACCGCGATGGCCATCCGCGTTCCGGCATCACGGAGGATCTCGTCTCGCGCATCGGGGTCCGCAGCGATTGCCGCGCCGAGGCGGCTCACGCTGAGCCACGCTTCGAGACAGCCGTCCTTGCCGCACGCGCAGCGCGGTCCGCCGTCGGTTCCGACCACGACGTGACCGATCTCCCCTGCGGCGAAGCGGCTGCCGAGCAGAGGCTGGCTGCCGGTGATGAGACCGGCGCCGACGCCCTTGCCGATCTTGATCAGCATGAAGTCGGCCTTGGCGTCACCGAAGGTGTACTCCGCGAGCACCGCTGCGTTGGCGTCGTTTCGGGCGAGGACGGGAAGGTCGAGGTCGACGCCGAGCTTCGCCTCGAGCGGGAAGTTCGTCCAGCCGAGGTTGGGCGAGCTGAGGACGAGGCCATCGGGACGCACCACACCGGGCGTGCCGATTCCCACACCCAGCAGAGGCTGGGTCGATGCGGCGACGAGGGCGTCCGCCAGCTCACGCAGTGCCGCATAGGCCGCCTCGCCGTCGGGCGATGCGGGGCGGGCCACCTCGCGCCGCTCGAGCACATCTCCGTCGAGACTCAGCACCGCACCGGTGAAGGCGTCCGGTCCGGAGAGGTCGAGACCGACGATCTGATGCCCGAAGCGGTCGATGTCGATGAGGATCGGCGGCTTGCCGGGGCCGACGGCCTCACGGACGCCCATCTCGATCACGATGCCGTCGGCGATGAACTCTGCGACCAGGTCGGAGATGGTGACCCGGGTGAGTCCGGTCTCCCGGGAGAGGTCGGCACGACTCATCGCGCCGGCGTGGTAGAGCGTCTGCAGCACGAGGGCGCGGTTGTGCCCTCGTGCGTGCTCGGGCAGCACCTTGGATCGTGAGCGCAGGTGGCGCCCGGGGCCGAAGGCGTGCGCATTCGCACCGACGTACTCTGACGGCGATGCGGAACGCTGTTCATCCGAAACGGACATGTTTGTTAGTAGACCTTACGAACAAAATTTGCGCAACCTCTACCCGCGGACGCGCGAGCAGGGTTACCGAAACGTTACATTACTTTCGATCGTCTTCGGCGACCGTGTTCGAGCGCTCGAGGAGACGCTCCACCAGGCCCGCGACGATCTGCTCCCGCGCCTCGATCGTGAGCGGCTTCCCCGGCACGCCGGGACGGCGCTGAGCGGGTTGCGGACCGTCAAGGGGACGATACCGCACCCCGGCGGCGGCGAGCCGGCGCAGATGGGTCGGCAGGCGGCGTCCGAAGCCGGCATACGGTGCGGCGTCGCCTCCTTCCCAGAGTCTCTCGGCGATCGCCGAGAGACGCGGGAACACCGCGAAGTCGACGCGATCCGCTGTCGGCAGATGCTCGCTCCACACGTTCGCCTGTCCCCCCACTGCGCCATCCACGACGCGCAGCGTGTAGGCGCGCTCGATCGTGAGCGGCGGACCGACCCTGATCGGCTCCTCCTCGGACTCCGACTGCGGGTAGTCGAGATAGACCTCGAGGTCGGGGCACGCCACGACCTCGATACCGAGACGCAGCGCCTCGCGCATCGCCGCCGGGCCGCGCCAGGCGAGGATGCGCACCCCCTCGGGGACATCCCCTTCGAGAACCTCGTCCCAGGCAAGCGCGGTGCGCCCCCGGGAACGCACGTGCGCCACGAAGTGCGCGGTGAACCACGGCTGCACGTCATGCGGCGTGGCGAGGCCGAGCTCACGCATCCGCGCGCCGGCCGCTGCGCTCTGCGCCCACTCGGTGACCGGCACCTCGTCGCCGCCGATCCCGATCCACTCCGAATCGAAGGCATCGCACAGCGCATCGATCGCCGCACGTCCGAAGGCCAGAGCGGCATCCGTGGGCGCCAGGGTGCGCGGGTTCACCCCGAAGCGCTCCCAGGCGGAGGGCGCCGGCTCCCCGACGTCGAGGTTGCCGAGCTCGGGGTACGCGGCGAGGCCCGCCTGGATGTGCCCCGGCAGTTCCACCTCCGGCACGAGGGTCACGAATCGCTCGCGAGCGTAAGCGACCAGATCGTGCAGTTCCGCCGTCGTATAGAACCCCTCGTGCACACCGGGGACGACGGTCGACGACGGACCGTGTCCCAGCTGTGTCGCCTCCCGCCGCCCGCCCACCTCGGTGAGCCGGGGGAAGCCGGGCACCTCGAAACGCCAACCCTGGTCGTCGGTGAGGTGCAGATGCAGGACATTCAGGTGATGGTCGGCGAGAAGGTCGATGAACCGGCGGACCTCCTCGACGCTCCGGAAGTGCCGGGCGACGTCGAGCATGGCTCCGCGCCAGCTGTACGCGGGCGCCCCTTGCCAGACCCCCGCGGGGATCAGCGCCGTCGTGGCATCCGAGTCCCGGAGCTGTCGCAGTGTGGTCGCGCCCCGGAACACGCCCACGGGACTCGCGCCCCTGACCTCGATCCCGGACGCGCTCACGGTCACCCGGAAGGCCTCGTCGCCGATGCGGCCGGCGACGGCGGCATCCGCGCCGAGGGACTCGTCGATCACCAGACGGATCGGCGAGAGTTCGCCGTCGCCTCCCTCGCCGCCCAGGCGCGCCACGGATGCGCGGATATCAGAAGCGGTGAGATCAGAAGCGGTGATACCGGAAGCGGTGATACCGGAAGCGGTGCGGATCGGCGTCCGTTCCGTCCACAGGAATCCCGGGGCGGCCGGATCGATACGCGCATCGACGCGCGGCACCGTTGCACGGTGCGGCGGTGGCGGCATCCGCAGCGCGCGGCCGGGAGTGTGTCCGGTGACGTCACCGTCCGACACCACCGGTACGCCGTCGACCAGTACCTCGACGATGCCCTGCGGGGCGGCGAAAGGCGCCTCGAAGGTCGCTCCCGCCGCGATGGTCTCCGGATCGAACAGCACCAGATCCGCGGTCGCACCCTGCGTGACGATGCCACGGGGTGCATCGCCGCGATCGAGCCCCAGACGCCTGGCCGGAGTTCCGGAGAGGTGACGGACGGCTTCCTCCCAGGTGAGGATGCCGAGTTCGCGCACGTAGTGCCCGAGGTATCGCGGGAATGTGCCGCGCCCGCGCGGGTGCGGCCGGGCGCCGATCAGGATCCCGTCGCTTCCGCCCGCGTGCCGCGGATGCCGCATGATCGCGCGGACGTTCTCCTCGTCGCCGATGTGCATCAGGATCCCGGTGGCCCCGGCATCGTCGAGGATCGTGTCGAGCACCACATCGACGGCGCGGCGGCCGGTCGTGGTGGAGATCTCGGCGATGGTGCGTCCGACGAGATCGGCCAGGGCCGGATCGGCGGTGCCGGAGATCTGGATCTGCGTCCAATCGGCCTTCTCACCGTGGAAGCCGTCGCAGCCGACCTCCTCGAGCTCCACGCGCACGGCCTCTCGGCCGGCACTGTCGAGCCCGGCGATGGCACCGAGCAGATCGCCGGTGGCTGCGAGCCTGCTGGGCAGCAGTGCGGAGAGAGTGGTGGCGCCGGGAAGATAGGGATACGTGTCGAGCGTGACGTCCACGCCATCCGCGATCGCCTCGTCGACCAGAGTCAGCAGGTCACGCGCGCGCCCCCGGTTCGGAGCGAAGTTCATGGTGGCATGGGTCAGATGCACGGGGCATCCCGTGCGACGGCCGATGTCGAGCGCTTCGCGGTACGCCTCGAGCGCCCCTCCCCCGTAGCTGCGGGTGTGCGGCGCCCAGTAGCCGCCGCGTTCGGCGACGACGCGGCACAGCGCCTCGAGCTCGGCGGTGTCGGCGTACATCCCCGGCGTGTAGGTGAGTCCGCTCGACATCCCGAACGCTCCCGCATCCAGCGCTTCGCCCAGGAGGTCGGCCATAGCGGACACCTCGGCCGACGTCGCCGGACGGTTCTCATGACCGACGACCATCATCCGCAGGTTCCCCTGCGGTACGAGGACAGCGGCGTTCGCGACCGCTGCGGCGTCGATCGCCGCGAGCAGATCGTCCATCGTCCGCCATGGCACCTCGGCGGGCATGCCGTTCCATCCGGCGATCTGCGCGGGGATGACCGCGGCCGCCGCATCGTCGAGGGGCGCGTACCCGAGGCCGTCCTGACCGAGCACCTCGGTCGTGACGCCCTGGCGGATCTTCGCGTCGTGCGCCGCGCCGCTCAACACGGCGAGTTCGCTGTGCGCATGCATGTCGATGAATCCGGGGGCCAGCACGAGGCCGTCGGCTCCGACCTCCACAGCCCCGTCGGGAAGCGCGAGCACCGGCTCCGATGCCCCTTCGGGGATGATCGCCACCACCCTCTTTCCCTCCACGGCGACGTCGGCGACATACCTCGGCGCGCCCGTCCCGTCGATGACGGTGGCTCCGCGATAGACCCGGACCAGGCCGGCGGCCGCCTTCTCCGCGCTCAGAAGCATGTCGCCACCGCTCCGATCACCCGCGGGTCGGCGGCGTCCGGATCGTCGATCACCGCGACCACCCGCCATTTGTCGAACGCCGTGCAGGGATGTGAAAGTCCCAGCCGCACGACATCGCCGACGGCGACCCTCGCGTCATCCGCGAGGCTCAGGAACGCGTGCTGGTCGTTCAGCGCGGTGATCGCACCCGCGACGCTCTGGGGAACGGGCAGGTCGAGATCGAAGGGCACGTCTCGACGACCGGCGTCGAGCAGCGCGAGGCCGTCCTCGGGCTGCGACACCACGCGCGACCAGGCGTGCATCGCAGAACGCAGCGGTGCGGTCCCGGTGAGCGGCCCGAAGGGCGACATACGGGAGTAGAAGCCGTCGTCGTGGATCTGGAACGCGCCGGAGCGCAGCACGACATCCGCCTCGGCGCCCACCGTCCCGAGCACCGCCGCCGCCCGGTCGGGGAAGGAACTGCCGCCGGCGCTCAGCACAGGGCGCACGTCGTCCGGGTACTCCAGCCGCGTGTGCAGCTCGATGAGCGTCTCCAGGTAGGCGTCGACCGCGGCCACGGAGGTGTCGCCGCGGTCCGGCCCGAACGGCCCCTCGTATCCGGTGACGCCCGCGAGGCGCAGTCCCGGGGCGGCGGCGATGGCCTGCGCGATGCACTCCCCCTCCGCCACCGTGCGCGCGCCGGTTCGACCGTGCGCGCCGCCCAGCTCGACCAGCACGTCCAGCGGACGCGACGCATCGCGCATGCCGTTCGCGAGGATCATGACGCCGTCGAGGGAGTCGGCCCAGCACAGCACACGCAGCCCGTCGTCCGCACCGAGCAGGGATCCCAGTCGGCGCACCGCCGCGGGATCGGTGACGGCGTTCGCGATGAGCACGGTCGAGACGCCGGCATCCACGGCCACTTCGGCCTGCCAGGGCGTCGCGACCGAGATCCCCCACGCGCCCGCGTCGAGCAGCCGCTGCCACAGGGCCGGCGCCATGGTGGTCTTGCCGTGTGGAGCGAGCAGCACGCCACGGTCTTTCGCCCAGGTGAAGACGGTCTCCTCGTTGTGCGCGAGGGCACCCTCATGCACCGTCAGGACCGGGGTGACCAGATCGGAGAGGTGCAGGCCGGCCTCGGCCACCTCGGCGAGACGCAGTCCCGCAGCATGCGCCGGGAAGCCCTTCGTCCAGGCGCCGAGAACGGGATCCGGAATTTGTAGAGGCATCTAACAATGCTACTAGGCTTGACGGCATGACCGAGAAGATCCGCGTTTCCACCGATGCCGCCCCCGCCCCCGCCCACACGTTCTCGCAGGGGATCCGCAAAGGCCCGTTCGTGCAGGTGTCCGGTCAGGGCCCCGTCGACCCGACGACGAACGAGTACCTGTTCCCCGGCGACGTGGCCGCCCAGACCACCCGCACGCTCGAGAACGTGAAGGCGATCGTCGAAGCCTCCGGCGCGACGTTCGACGATGTCGTGATGCTGCGCGTCTACCTGACCAAGCGCGAGGACTTCCCGATCATGAACGACGCCTACGGGGAGTTCGTGACCGCGCACACCACGAACGGGGTGCTGCCCTCGCGCACCACCGTCTTCACCGGCCTGCCGCGCGAGGAGATGCTGGTCGAGATCGACGGCATCGCCATCGTCGACTGACCTGGCGAAGCGGGGAGGAACGCTATCACGGACCGTTGCCTCCCCGTTACCTCCCATCCCGTACCATTGGACGTCAGGACACGTTTGAGAACCGGGGGGTGAAGTTCGTGACCGATCTGATTTCTGCGCCGGGCGCAGCAGCCGAGGCGCGTGGAGATGACTCCGCGCCCACTGCAGTGCTCACTCCCACGGACGCTCCCACCGAGACCGTTCCACCGACCACAGGCGACCAGCCCCTGGCCTGGGCACCCATCGAGCCGTCTCCCAAGAAGCGCCGCCTCGGCCTCTGGATCGGACTGGGCCTGGGCGTCGTCGCACTCGGCGCCGGCGCCGCATCCATGATCCTCATCGCCCCAGGCACCACGGTCGCGGGAATTCCCGTCGGATGGATGACACCTGGTGCCGCAGCCGACGCCATCGACTCCCACCTGGCCGAGACCGAGATCACTCTCACGGGAGACGGAGACGGCACTGTCCTGACCGGCGCCGACCTCGGCGTCACCGTCGACGCGACCGCTCTCGCCGACAAGGCCTTCGCCGAGCACCCGCTGTGGAACCTCGGCGCGTGGATGGGCGAGCCCGTGCCGGCGGAGATCGCATTCGACGCCGAGAAGGCGACCACCGCACTGCGCGACGCGGTACCGACCAGCTTCGACGACCCCGTGGACGCGGGTGTCGTCTTCGATGCCGCGAGCGGCACCTTCGTCATCACCCCGGCCGAAACCGGAACCGGCATCGACCTCACCGCGCTCAACGCCGCCTTCACCGAGGCGGTCGGCGAAGGCCGTACCACGCTCGAGTACTCGGGCGACGCCGCCGAGGCCCTGCCCGCCGTCTCGGACGACGATGCCACCGCCACGGCCACGGCTCTCAACACCATGCTCCCCACCGTCGGGTTCTATGTCGGCGAGGAGCGCACCGTACCGGTGGATCCCGCCGTCGTCGCCACCTGGCTCACGGTCTCGGACGACGACGGTCAGCTGCGCATCGACGCCGATCCGCAGGCGATCCAGGCGACCGTCGACGGTCTTCCCGCTCTCGTCGACCGCGCGCCGGTCAATGCGACCAACATCGTCAACTCCGCCGGCACCGTGCTGCGCGCAGAGCAGGAGGGCGTCGCGGGGCGAGCGCTCGGAGACACCTCCGGCATCGCAGAGAAGTTCGCCGACCAGCTCGCCGCCGGCAACGGCGCCTTCGCGCTTTCGGTCACCGAGACGCCGTTCGAGACGGTGAGCCTGTTCCGCCGCATCGACATCAACCTGAGCTCGCAGCGCGCCGTTCTCTACGAGAACAACGTGGTCGTGAACTCGTGGGCCGTGTCGACCGGCCTTCCCGGAACGCTGACGCCCACCGGCAACTTCACGGTCTTCGCGCACACCCGCATCCAGGACATGGGCTGCTACGAAGGTGCCCCGTACTGCACCAAGGACGTGCCCTGGATCACCTGGTTCGCCCCGAACATCGGCTTCCACGGCACCTACTGGCACAACAACTTCGGCCAGCGGATGAGCCACGGTTGCGTCAACCTGCCGATCGACCTCGCCAAGTACGTCTACGACTGGTCCCCGAAGGGCCTCGAGGTCTCCGTCCACTACTGACGAGCGCTGTCCCTCTGCGCACGTGGAGGGACAGACGCGTCCCCCGCTGCCGACGACCGCATCGTCGCGCTCCGGCATCACGCGATCAGGTCGAGTCCGGAGACAGGACGCGCCACCCGCGCACCCGCGCGCCCGGCGCGGCATTCCGCGCGGACACGACGCGGGCTTCCGCGCGGGTACGCAGAAGGGGGCGGACGCCGCGGCGTCCGCCCCCTTCTGTCGACTTATGCGTCGACTGCTCAGCGTAGTGCGTCGACGATACCGTTCAGGGTCGCGGACGGACGCATGACCGCTTCGACCAACGCGTCGTCCGGACGGTAGTAGCCGCCGATCTCGACGGGCGCGCCCTGCACGGCGTTGAGCTCGGAGACGATGGCCTCCTCGTTCTGCGCGAGTGTCGCGGCGATCGGTGCGAACGCCGCAGCGAGGTCGGCGTCCTTCGTCTGCTTCGCCAGCTCCTGAGCCCAGTACAGACTCAGGTAGAAGTGGCTGCCGCGGTTGTCGATCGTGCCCAGAGCACGACCGGGCGAGCGGTCCTCCTCGAGGAACGTCCCGGTCGCGGCGTCCAGCGTCTCGGCGAGCACTCGGGCCTTCTCGTTACCGGTGCGGTCGGCGAAGTGCTCGAGCGAGGCAGCCAGCGCGAAGAACTCACCGAGCGAGTCCCAACGCAGGTAGTTCTGCTCGACGAGCTGCTGCACGTGCTTGGGCGCCGAGCCTCCGGCACCGGTCTCGAACAGGCCGCCGCCGGCGAGCAGCGGCACGATCGAGAGCATCTTGGCGCTCGTGCCGACCTCGAGGATCGGGAACAGGTCGGTCAGGTAGTCGCGCAGCACGTTGCCGGTGACCGAGATCGTGTCGAGCCCGTGACGCATGCGAGCGAGCGTGTAACGCGTGGCCTCCTCCGGCGCGAGGATGGTGATCGTGAGGCCCTTGGTGTCGAGGGTCGCGAGACCCTGGTGCACCTTGGCGATGATCTGCGCGTCGTGCGAACGGTTCGCGTCGAGCCAGAAGACGGCGGGGTCGCCGGTCGCACGGGCACGGGTCACCGCGAGTTTGACCCAGTCCATCACCGGGATGTGCTTGGTCTGCGTCGCGCGCCAGATGTCGCCCTTGCCGACCGTGTGCTCGATGAGCACGGTGCCCTCGCTGTCGAGCACCTGGACGATGCCGTCTGCCGCGATCTCGAACGTCTTGTCGTGGCTGCCGTATTCCTCAGCCGCCTGCGCCATCAGCCCGACGTTGGGAACCGTGCCGATCGTGGCCGGGTCGAGCGGACCGTTCGCGATCACGTCGTCGATCACAGCCTGATAGACGCTCGCGTACGAGGAGTCGGGGATCACGGCGAGCGTGTCGGTTTCTTCGCCCTCCTTGCCCCAGAGCTTGCCGCCGTTGCGCACCAGTGCCGGCATCGACGCATCGACGATCACATCGCTCGGCACGTGCAGGTTCGTGATGCCCTTGTCGGAGTTCACGTACGACAGACGCGGGCCCTCGGCGATGGCCTTGTCGAAGGCCGCGGCGATCTCGGCGCCGTCAGCCACGTTCGCGAGACCCGAGAGGATCGAGCCGAGCCCGTCGTTCGCGCTGAGGCCCGCAGCGGCCAGCTTGTCTCCGTACTGCGCGAACACGTCTGCGAAGAACGCCTTCACGACGTGACCGAAGATGATCGGGTCGCTGACCTTCATCATGGTCGCCTTGAGGTGCACCGAGTACAGCACGTCGTCGGCCTTGGCCTCTTCGAGCGTCTGGGCGAGGAACGCGTCGAGCTCCTTGGCGGAGAGGAACGTCGCGTCGATGATCTCGCGCGGGAGGACCTTGAGCCCCTCCTTCAGGACCGTGACCGTTCCGTCCTCCGCCGTGTGGCGGAAGCTCAGCACGTCGTCGTGTGCGGCGACCCAGGAGCGCTCGTTGTGCTTGAAGTCGTCGTGACCGAGAGTCGCGACGCGCGTCTTGGAGCCCGAGGCGAAGGGCTTGTTGCGGTGCGGGTGCTTCCTCGCGTAGTTCTTCACTGCCAATGGGGCACGTCGGTCGCTGTTGCCCTCACGCAGCACCGGGTTCACGGCGGAGCCCTTGATGCGGTCGTAACGAGCGCGGACGTCCTTCTCCTCGAGCGAGGACGGCTCGTCCGGGAAGTCGGGGATGTCGTAGCTCTGCTTCTGAAGCTCGGCGATGGCCCCCTTCAGCTGCGGAATCGACGCCGAGATGTTCGGCAGCTTGATGATGTTCGCCTCCGGGAGCGTGGCGAGACCGCCGAGCTCGGCGAGCGAATCGCCCACCTGCTGCTCCGGGGTGAGCTTCTGCGGGAAGGCGGCGAGGATGCGGCCTGCCAGCGAGATGTCGCGCGTCTCCACCTCGATACCGGCCTGGCCGGTGAATGCCTGGATGATCGGGAGGAACGAGGCGGTGGCGAGCGCCGGTGCCTCGTCTGTGTACGTGTAGATGATGGCGTCGTCGGTCACCGGGAGGTACTCCGTTCGCGGGGAAATTGTCTCGATACCAAGATACCTGAGCCGGTCTGGCCCTGCGGCCTCGGCCCACGACCGGTGGCCACCCCATATCGACGAACGGCCAGAGCGCAGCGAAATGTTGTCCGGAAAGGTGTCGCGCCTGCCGGGAGGGGTTAGCCTGGGTCCATGTCCGAACTGCGCATGGTCGAACTCTCCGCTGCGACGATCGTCGCCGTGAACAACCTGTCGCTCAAGCCCGGGCAGGAGCAGTTCCTCGCTCCGGTCTCGTACGGGATCGCAGCGACCGTCATCAACCCGCAGACCTCCTGGCAGCGGGTGATCCTGGACCGCAACGAGGTCGTGGGCTTCGTCAGCGCCAACTTCGACGCGGAGGCACCGGAAGAGCACTTCCGTTCAGTGCTGTGGCGCATCAACGTCGATGCCGACGACCAGGGCCGCGGTGTCGGCCGGTACGCCGTCGAGGCGCTCGTCGATGAGGCCCGCGCGCGCGGCGTCGACCACGTCAACGTGATCTACGAGGCGGGCGAAGGCGGTCCGGAGACCTTCTTCCACCGCGTCGGCTTCACCCCCGTGGGCGAGACCGCCTACGGCGAGGTCATCGCCGAGATCCGGGTCACGACCTAAGCCGGGCGGCGGGGTCTCGAATCCCCTCCCCCATCGAGACCTCGTCGCCCTTTCACGGGGTTCCGGGGGAGCGCTCTCACGACCTCCTCACGTGACGCACTGTCGTGGCGTCCCCCTCGTGACTCAGGGGCGTTCGTCCGGCTTGCCACCGCCGGGCTTGCGCCGATTCGTCCACGACGTGAGGGCGGCCGCAGCCGCACCGGCCGCTCGGTCGAGGGCTTCCGCGGAGCGGCTGAGCATGTCCTGCGCAGCGTCCTGCCACGCTGCCGTGGTCGGCGCCTCCCCCGCCTGCACCTTCGCGGCGTGCTCGGCCGCTTCGAACGCGCGCTCGAGCTCGGCGACGGCATCGCGATAGGCGGCGAACTCCGCCGGGGTGATGCGCCCGGCCGCCGCGCGGCGCATGTCCGTCGCGTGGCCGGCAGCACGGAAGTAGGCCGCCGTCTCGGGACTCTTGACGTCGGTCATCGCCGGATAGGAGATCTGCAGTGCCGGATCGGTCTCGTACCGCATCCACCGCGCCGTCACAGCATCGTGAGCGGCGTGCAACCGCTCCAAGGGGCGGGGCTCCGATGCCGAGGGCACCGCGGCCCGCGCCGCATTGAGACGCACCTGACGCGCGCGGACATCGGCCGAGGCGGCCTTCGCATCACGCTCCCGCTCCTTCAGCATCCGTCGCGCACCGGCCACCTGTTCGGCCGTCGCCCGCTGCGCCGCCCGCTCAGCGGTGACGCGAGCCAGGTCGGCGCGTGCGATCTTCCAGGCGGTGCGCCTCTCGGCCGCGGCCAGTTGCGCCTCCCTGAGATCATGACGCGCAGCATCGACTGCGAGGCGGCGTCCGCTCACCGTGCTGTTGCGACGACGCATTCCCATCACCCCCACCGTCCCCGCGGCGACCGCACTCGGCGCGATCCACCACCACTCGGCAACGAGCAGCAACGGGTCCATACCTCGATGCTACCCACGCACCGCGCTCGATGCGCGCCCCCGGACGTTCGCCCGAGGTCTCGACTGCTGCGGCCGCGATCGCCTCGCCGGGACGATGAGGCGGGCGTGGTCGCAGCAGTCGAGAGGGCGATCAGACGAGCGTCTCCTGCCACGCCGCGTGCAGCTGGGCGAACTTGCCTGTTCCGCCGATGAGCGCGGCAGGGGTGTCATCCTCGATGATGCGTCCGTGCTCCATCACGAGAACCCGGTCGGCGATCGCGACCGTCGACAGGCGGTGCGCGATGATGATCGCCGTGCGGTCCTTGAGAAGGGTCTGCAGGGCATCCTGGATCAGTCGCTCCGACGGGATGTCCAGCGACGCCGTGGCCTCGTCCAGGATCAGCACCGCCGGGTCGGCGAGGAAGGCCCGGGCGAACGAGATGAGCTGACGCTGACCGGCCGAGACCCGACCGCCGCGCTTGTTCACATCGGTGCCGTAGCCGTCGGGGAGCGACGAGATGAACCCGTCGGCGCCCACGGCCCGCGCCGCCGCCTTGATCTCGTCGAGCGTCGCCTCCGGCTTGCCGAGGGCGATGTTGTCGGCGACGGTCCCGCTGAACAGGTAGGCCTCCTGCGTGACCATGACGATCGCGCGGCGGAGGTCCTTCGGGTGCAGCGAGCGCAGGTCGACGCCGTCGAGGGTGACCCGCCCATCGGAGGGGTCGTAGAACCGGGAGATGAGCTTGGCGAGTGTCGACTTGCCCGCGCCGGTCGTGCCCACCAGAGCGATCGTCTGCCCGGCCGGGATGTCGAGGGAGAAGTTCGGGAGGATCGTCTTCTCTCCGTTGTAGCCGAACGTCACCTCGTCGAACTCCACGTGCCCGCGGGCTTCCCAGAGGTCGATCGGCTTCTCGGGATCCGGAACCGTCGGCACCTCCTCGAGCACGCCCGACACCTTCTCCAGCGCGGCCGTGGCTGACTGGTAGGAGTTCAGGAACATCGCGATCTCCTGCATCGGGGCGAAGAAGTTGCGCACATACAGCACCGCCGACAGCAGCACGCCGACGGTCAGCGCCCCCTCTGAGACGCGGATACCACCCCACAGCACGACGATTCCGAGCACGAGGGCCGCGACACCCATGAGCCCGGGCTCGAACGTGCCGAACAGCAGCATCGAGCGACGGTTGACGTCGCGATAGTCACCGGCGATCTCCTGGAACGCCTTGTCATTGCGCGGCTCCTTGCGGAAGGCCTTCACGGCCCGGATGCCGGTCATCGTCTCGACGAACTGCACGATCACCTTCGCGCTGATCACCCGCGACTCGCGGTAGACCAACTGCGAGCGCGAGTAGAACCACTTCATCAGGAAGAACAGCGGCACGCCGCCGATCGCCAGGATGAGACCCGACTGCCAGTCCCAGAAGCACAGCGCGATGAAGGTGAAGAGCCCGAAGAGCACGCCGGAGACGAGCTCGTTCAGACCGCCGTCGAGGAGCTCCTTGATCGAGTCGAGGTCACTCGTCTGGCGCGAGATGATGCGCCCGGACGTGTACGACTCGTGGAACTCCAGGCTCAGGCGCTGGGTGTGCAGGAAGATGCGTTTGCGCAGATCGAGCAGCACCGCCTGGGTGAGCTTGGCCGCGATGATCACGTACCACGCGATCAGCACGGCGGCGAGCGCACCCGCCAGCAGATAGATGCCGCCGATCATGAACGTCGGCATCCAGTCGGCCCGATCGATGGCCGCGGGCAGCGCGCGATCGAGGCCGATGCTGATGAGGATAGGGCCGGCGACCTGGAGGGCGGTCGACACGATCAGCACCGCGGCGGCGAGGACGATCCTCGGCTTCAACGGGCTGACCAGGGATCCGAGGAGTCGGAGGGATCGACGACGGATCTCCCGGCTCTCTTCGCGGGTGTACTCGGAACGATCCTCGTTCTGGGTTCCGGTGACGGCGGAGCTCATCGCTGCACCTCCTTCTCGGTGATCGGGTCTTCGTCGGCAGCCTGCATCCCGAGGCCCTCGCGGACCTCTTCGTCGATCTCGGCCTGCTCATCGCGGATCACGGGGATCGCGCCGGTGCGCGCCGCTTCCTCGGCCTCCAGGCTCGAGATGACGTGGCGGTAGTGCCGGCTCGACTTGAGCAGCTCGGAGTGCGTCCCCACCGCCGTCACACGACCCGCCTCGAGCAGGGCCACGCGGTCGGCGAGGGCGACGGTCGAGGGCCGGTGCGCCACGATCATGGCCGTGGTGTCGGCGAGCACGTGTCGCAGGGCCTCCTCCACGAGGGCCTCGGTGTCGACATCGAGAGCCGACAGCGGGTCGTCGAGCACGAGCACCTTCGGCTTCGCCGCGACCGCACGGGCGAGGGCGAGCCGCTGACGCTGGCCGCCGGAGAGGCTGAGCCCCTCTTCACCGATCACCGTCTCGACGCCGTCGGGCAGCGCGTCGACGAACGACGCCTGGGCGACGTCGAGGGCCTCGCGGAGCACGCGCTCGCCTTCGTCGCTGTGCACATCGAGTTCGGCACGTCCGAGCAGCACGTTCTCACGGACCGTCGCCGAGAACAGTGTCGCGTCCTCGAACGCCATGGCGATGTGCTGACGGAGCTCGGCGAGAGGGAGATCCCGCACATCGACACCGTCGAGCGTCACCTTGCCGCCCGTCACGTCGTACAGACGCGTGGGCAGCGTGGTGAGAGTGGTCTTGCCGCTGCCGGTCAGGCCCACCAGCGCCATGGTCTCACCCGGGCGCAGCACCAGGTCGATACCGTCGAGCAGATCCCGCTCGTGGGCACCGGCGTCCTGATAGCGGAAGTGCGCGTTCTGGAACGCGAGCTCCCCACGCGGGTTCTCGATGTGCACCGGGTTCTCCGGGTCGGTGATGGTGTTGGTCTCCGAGAAGATGTCGAACACGCGGTCGGTCGCCGTGCGCGCATCCAGCATGAACGAGAACAGGAAGCCGATCGACTCGATGGGCCACCGCAGCACGACCGCCATCGCGAAGAAGGCGAACAGCTGTGCCTCGTCGATCTGCCCCACGGAGATCAGCCAGATGCCGGACATCAGGCTGAGACCGAAGGCGATCTGCGGCATGAGGTCGAGCCAGAACCAGATCGACGCGATCGCGCCGGCCTTGCTCATCTCGGTCTCGCGCAGCGTCTCGGCCTGGCGGCTGAAGCGGCTGAGAGCGTGCTTGCCACGACCGAACGCCTTGAGCACGCGGATGCCGTGCACGCTCTCCTCGACACTCGTGGCGAGGTCGCCGGCCTGGTCCTGGCTGCGACGGGTGAGCGCGCCGTAGCGCTTCTCGAACAGGTAACCGCGGATCCACAGCGGGATCGCGGTCACCAGGAAGATCGTGCCCAGCAGCCAGTGCCAGCGGAACAGCAGCACGGAGCCGATGATGATCGTGAGGATGTTGACGACCAGCAGCACGAGCCCGAACGCGAGCCAGCGGCGGATGAGGCCGATGTCCTGCATCATGCGGCTGAGCAACTGTCCGGAGCCCCACCGGTCGTGGAACGACACCGGAAGGGTCTGCAGGCGCGAGTAGAGCTCGGTGCGCATCTTGTACTCGACCTCGGTCGACGGGTTGAGCACGAACTGGCGTCGCAGCCACACCATCAGGGCCTCGCCGAGGGCGAGAGCGAAGACGGCGACGGCACCCCAGACGATGGCGCTGATCTCACCGGAGCGAACGGGTCCGCTGATGATCTGCTCGAGCACGATCGGGATCATCAAGGCGATGACGGCGGCGATGAGCGCGCTGGCGGCACCGCCGGCGAGCCGCCAGATGACGGGCTTCACGAAGGGCTTCAGGCGCCACAGTGCGGCCGGAGTGGAAAGGGTCGATGAAGGCGAGGGATTCTGCACGGAAGGCGAGGAAGACATGTCTCTCAGACGAGTTTCGTATGGAAAGCGATTGCGGAAGGGGACGGATACGAGAGCGGACTCGTGGAGTCCGGTATCCGACGAAGAAGGGGCGGGGTGGCTCTAGGAGAGCGGACGCGCCGGGGTCGAGCCGAGAGCTGCGATCCGCGCGGTGGCGATCGTGGTCATGGTGTCCTCCTCAGGGGCTCGGCGATGTCGTCCGGTTGGCGCGACAGCCCACCAGCCTATTGCTGTGAACCAGCTGAAAGCAAGAGTCATTCCCGATTCGTCGACCGCGGCTCTCGAAGACCGCGGAGGGGGACGCCGGGAGCCTCAGGCGAGGGCTGCGGCTCCGAGCCCGGATCGGAGGAACCGCTGCAGGTTGCCGCCGAGGACGGCGAGGATCTCCTCTTCCCGCCAGCCACGACGCATCAGCGCCTCGGTCACGAGCGGGAGACCTGCCGGGCCCTCGAGGCCCGGCAGGTACCGATCGGCCGGCACGCCCTCGATCGTCGTCTGCACGCAGCACGGTGCCGTGGTGTCTTCCAGCACTTCGCGGACGAAGTCCGGCCCCATCCCGACGTGTTCGATTCCGGCGACCGACACCACGCGTTCGAAGTGGTCGATCAGTGTGTCGATCGTGTACGCGCTCTCATGCAGGTACGGAGCGAAGAAGTTGACGCACACGACTCCCCCGCTCTCGGCGACCCCGGCGATCTGGGCATCGGTGAGGTTGCGGTGGTGGTCGAACAGCGCACGGGCCGAGGAATGCGTGGCCATGACCGGGCGCGTGGCGAGCTCGAGCACGTGGTCGACCCCGCCCGCTCCGAGGTGGCTGATGTCGAAGATCATGCCGATGCGCTCCATCTCGGCGAGCGCTCGGACCCCGGTTCGCGTCAGCCTGCTGCCTGCGGCGTCTTCGCCGCTGCCGTCGGCGAACGCGCTGCGCCCGAAGTGCGCCACCGAGCCGATCCGCACCCCGAGGCGATGCACGGTCTCGAGGAGCTCGACGTCGTCGGCGATGCCGGGCATCCCCTCCAGGGCGAGCACCAGCGCGATGCGGCCCTCGCCGATCACCCGATCGATGTCGTCGCCATCCCCGCACAGACCGACGGTGTCTGCGTTGCCCTCCGCCAGCCGATGCGCGGCCTCGATCATGCGGAGGGTGCGACGCAGCGCCCCCTCCGGGCGATACACGTCATCGATGAACACGGGCAGCACCTGCAGCCCGACACCACCTTCGTGCAGCTGGGGAAGCCACTGGGCGCGGAAGTAGTCCGACCACTCGTCCGCGGGGCGGCTCGCCACCGAGCAGAGCAGATCGTTGTGTGCGTCGGCGACGACGGCGCGGCGGTGGAGGGCGAGTGCATCGTTGGCGGTCACGGCACGAGCCTATGGCCGCGTCGGTCGGGATGCTTCGTCGACGGGCACCATGTCGACCGCCCGTCGTGGTGCCTGCGACTCAACCCGCGCGACTCTCGCGCGCGAGCAGGCTCTCCTTGACATCGATCCCCCAGGCGAATCCGCCGAGGGTGCCGTCGGTGCGCAACACCCTGTGGCACGGGACGAACAGCGCCGGCGCGTTGCGCGCGCAGATGGATGCCGCCGCGCGCACGGCGCGGGGATTGTCGAGCCGCGTCGCGAAACCGGTGTACGTCAGAGGCTCGCCCGGCTCGATCGACCGCAGCGCCGACCAGCCGGCGAGTTGGAGGGCTGTTCCGGTCTGCTTCACGGCGACATCGTCGATCGCGGAGAGGTCGCCGGCGTAGTACGCGAGCGCTGCCTCGGCGGCCTCGGTCTCACCGTCTCGGAGATCTTCCGGTCGGTGCGCCGCGGACAGCCTGCCGAGGATCGCCTCGACGTCTGAGGTCCAGCCGGAAGACAGTACGCGCTGCCGGTCGTCGGCAAGGATCGTGAAGGCGCCGTCCGGCGTCTCGATGGTCTGGATGAGGGCGGTCATGGGGTCTCCTTCTTCGTCGTGTCTTCCGCGGGGGTGGGACGTGCCGCAGCCGAGGCGCGTCGAGGACCCACGGGGCGCACAGGTGCTGCGCGCCACAGGTGCGCGCTGAGATAGCTGCGCCAGGGGGCGGTGCGCTCGCCCCAGACGGTGAGCGGGCGTGCGTCGCCCGGCAGTCCGGAGGCTGCAGCGCCGGCGCGCAGCGCGACGTCTCCCGGGAGCAGCACATCGGGATCGCCGAGCACACGCATGCGCACGTAGTCGGCTGTCCAGGGTCCGATTCCCGGCATCGCGAGCAGAGCAGCGCGCTGGTCGACACCGTCGTCTCCGACCGTGAGCGTCAGGGAGCCGTCGGCGAGAGCGCCCGCAGCGCCGGTGATGGCGCGGATGCGGGCGGCCGGCCCTCGCAGCACCTCGGCTCCCTGGGCGGCGATCGCGGTCATCGTCGGGAACAGCAATCCGTTCTCGGTGCGCTCCCCCAACGCCTCGGCGAGTGCTGTGAGCGCGGTCCGGGCGGCGACCACGGTGATCTGTTGCCCCACCATGGCGCGGATGAGCATCTCGTGTGGATCAGCCGACCCCGGCACCCGGATCCCGGGGGTGCGCGCGACGAGCGGGGCGAGTTCGGTGTGCGCGGAGAGCGCCTCGTCGATCGCCTGCGGATCGGCATCGAGGTCGAAGATGCGCCGCACTATCGACACGAGCGGGGCCAGGTCTCCCAGCCGCGCGACCCGGGCGCGCAGGTGCAGACGAGCCGCATCGTCCTGACGCACGTCGAACCAGGCGGGTCCTCCCGACATCCGCAGATGCCGGGAGAACGACGTCGACGTCGTCTCCTCGATACCGGGAACGGCGCGTGCCGCCATCCAGGTGAAGATGCCGCTCGCGTCGAGCGGGCCGCGGTAGGGCAGCACGAGGTCGATCGCGCCGGGAACCGCGGACGCCGGAAGCCTTCGTCGGGCCCTGAGCTCGCCCGGGGTGAGTCCGAACACCTCGCGGATCGTGTCGTTGCATTGTCGGATGCTCGCGAATCCGGCGGAGAAGGCGACGTCGGAGATCGGCATGTCGGTGCCGACGAGGAGCATGCGCGCGGTGTGCGCCCTGTGTGCTCGCGCCAGTGCGAGCGGCCCGGCGCCGAGTTCGGTGGTCAGCAGCCGCGTGAGGTGCCGGCTGGAGTATCCCAGGCGCGCAGCCAGCCCGGGAACGCCCTCGCGCTCCACCACGCCATCCGAGATCAGGCGCATCGCCCGCGCGGCGGTGTCACCGCGGATGTCCCACGCGGGAGAACCGGGCGCCGCCTCGGGCAGGCATCGCTTGCACGCCCGATACCCGGCCTCGTGAGCCGCGGCGCTCGTCGGATAGAAGGTGACGTTCTGCGGCTTGGGCGTGCGGGCGGGGCAGCTCGGACGACAGTAGATCCCGGTCGAGCGGACGGCGGTCACGAACTGCCCGTCGAAGCGGGTGTCGCGCGCGCTGATCGCGCGGTAGCGCTCGTCGAAGTCGGTCACGGGGAAGCTCATGCCTCCACTCTGTCACGCTCCCTCGACGCCGACTGGCGGAAATCGGACACGGCTGTCGAGTCGGGAACGTCGAGACCCACCCGCCTCGTCCACCCCCACGTCGCCGGAGCGGCGCGTGCGGGTCTCGACGTGGAGAGTGGGTCTCGAGGTGCGAGCGCGGAGAGCACTCAGTGGAAGAAGTGGCGCTCCCCCGTGAAGAACATCGTGACGCCGGCCTTGCGAGCCGCGTCGACGACCTCCTCATCACGCACCGATCCGCCCGGCTGCACGATCGCCGTGACTCCGGCGTCGATCAGGACCTGGGCGCCGTCCGCGAAGGGGAAGAACGCATCGGAAGACGCGACCGATCCCGCGGCGCGGTCGCCTGCGCGCTCGACCGCCAGGCGGCACGAGTCGACACGGTTGACCTGGCCCATGCCGACGCCGACCGTGGCGTTGTCCTTCGCGAGCACGATCGCGTTCGACTTCACCGCGCGGCACGCCTTCCACGCGAAGATGAGGTTCTCCATCTCCTCGTCGCTCGGACGCTCGCCGGAGACGAGCTCCCAGTTCTTCGCGACGGAGACGATGTCGTCGGGGAAGCGGTCGGCGTCCTGCAGCAGCAGTCCACCGGAGACGAGACGCACATCCATGCGCTCCTGCTGCCAGTCCTCGGGCAGCTGCAGCAGACGCAGGTTCTTCTTCGCCTTGAACACCTCGAGCGCGGCCGGCTCGAACGACGGCGCGACGATGACCTCGGTGAAGATGTCCTTGAGGTTCTCGGCCATCTTGAGGGTGACCGTACCGTTGGCCGCGATCACCCCGCCGTATGCGGAGACCGGGTCGCACTCGTGCGCGCGCAGGTGGGCGCTGGCGATCGGGTCGAGAGCGTTCGGCGCGGTGGTCGCGATGCCGCACGGATTGGCGTGCTTGATGATCGCGACCGCCGGCTTGACCATGTCGTACGCGGCACGCAGCGCGGCGTCGGCATCGACGTAGTTGTTGTACGACATCTCCTTGCCCTGCAGCTGCGTCGCCTGGGCGATGCCGTGGCCACCGGCACGGGTGTAGATCGCGCCGCGCTGGTGCGAGTTCTCGCCGTAGCGGAGCGTGGCGAGGCGCTCGGCCTGGATCGTCAGGTGGGTCGGGAGGTCGCCGTCATCCTGCAGCGTCCCCTCGGCGAACCACGACGCGACCGCCGTGTCGTAGGCCGCCGTGTGCGCGAAGGCGCGGGCGGCCAGTTCGCGGCGCTGCGACACCGATGTGCCGCCGTCGGCGAGGGCCGAGATGATGCCGGGGTACGACTGCGGTGAGACCACGATCGCCACGTTGGCATGATTCTTCGCGGCGGCACGCACCATCGCGGGCCCGCCGATGTCGATCTGCTCGACGACATCGTCGCCGACGGCGCCCGAGGCGACGGTCTCGACGAAGGGGTAGAGATTCACGACGACGAGCTCGAACGGGGTGATGTCGAGTTCGGCGAGCTGGCGCTCGTGATCCTCGAGGCGCAGATCGGCGAGCAGACCGCCGTGGATCTTCGGGTGCAGCGTCTTGACGCGACCGTCGAGCATCTCGGCGACCCCCGTGACGGAGGCGACGTCGGTGACGGGGAAACCCGCATCGCGGATGGTCGATGCCGTCGAGCCGGTCGAGACGATCTCGACGCCCGCGTCGGCGAGAGCCTCGGCGAGGACCAGGAGATCGGTCTTGTCGCTCACCGAGACGAGAGCGCGCCGGATCGGCACGGTGTCGCGATCGCGGTAGAGCGTGGGGTCGTGGCGGGGGCCGGCCATGATGGGCTCCTTCGTGCGGGGGGCGTCGGGTGGAGGGGGTCAGGAAGAGGGGTCGAGGACGAGCGCGCCGGTGGCGATCCCGCGGACGACGTCGATGAGGAGTCGACGTTCGACGGGTTTGATCCGTTCGTGCAGGCTGTGCTCGGTGTCGCCCTCGAGGATCGCGACACGTTCCTGCGCCAGGATCGGCCCGGTGTCGACACCGTCGTCGACCACGATCACGCTGGCACCGGTCTCGGCCGCGCCGGAGGCGAGGGCGTCACGGACGCCGTGTGCCCCGGGGAACTCGGGAAGGTACGCGGGGTGGGTGTTGATGAGGCGTGGCGAGTACTGCGCGACGAGCGACGGAGGAAGCAGACGCATGAGGCCGCTGAGCACCACGAGATCGGGGGCCCAGACGGCGAGCTGGCGGGCGACCTCCTCCCCCCAGGCTTCGCGGCTCTCGTGCTCATGCCAGGGCACGGTGAAGCTGGGGATGCCGAACTCCTCGGCGTGGGCGAGTCCGTCCGCCTCACGGTCAGCACCGACGACGATCACCCTGGCGGGGAAATCGGGGTGACGAGCGGCCTCGAGGAGGGCGCGAAGATTCGAGCCGGTGCCCGAGATGAGAACGGCGACCGTGAGCACGCGCCCAGTCTACCGGGGCGCGAAGCCCTCTTCCGCCCGGCTTCCGCTCACGGGCGGTGGACGTCAATCGCGCTCGTGACGCGGCGGGGCGAAGCCGCGGACATCGTCCAGGGGCGCCGTGTCGTCGAACGTCGGCGTCTCGGAGAAGGGGATACCGGGCGCTGTCCGCGCCGATGCGAGGCTCGGGTCGAACTCGGTCATCTCGGCGATCCAGCGGTCCGTACGCTCCTCGGCCAGCTCATCGCGGTGACGCGGTGACAGCAGCAGGATCGCGGCGCCGACGAGCACCTCCAGTCCGAGGGCCAGCATGAACGGAAGAGCCGCGGGACCGACATCGGCGAGCTTTCCCGGACCCATCGAGCCGTTCGCGAGCACCGCGGCGAGGCCCGCGACCCCTGCGCTGACGACGGCGATCCCCACCGCGATCGCCGCCCGCTGCATCGTCCCCAACGGCGTGCCCTCCCAGACGAGGCGCGAACGCACCGCCCAGCCGGCGAAAGCACCGGCGGCGATCGGGACGAGCACCACGATCAGCATCCACATCGAACTGTTCTCGGGCAGCAGCCCGAACACCGGGATGCCCGGAACGACTCCCAACTGCGTACCGGCGGGCGAGACCGCGGTTCCGACGCCGACGGCGAAGCCGGGGCCGGCGAGCCAGGACGCCGCCCACACGATCAGGGTCGGGAGATACACGAGCTGCGCCAGCGTCATCACGGTCGCGCCGAGCGCATCGACACGGGCAGCCTGGAACAGCGCCACGACCTCGCCACCGCGGAACAGCGTGATGACGGCGAGGGCCAGAGCGGCCGCTCCGATCACGCCGACCAGGGTGAAGGCCGTGCCGCGCACGATCGCGACGGGGACGGGCGCCCAATCCTCGCGGGCGTCGATGCGGTCGTGCAGACGGTCGAGGACTCCGCCATCCCCCTCTTCCCATGCGACCCGGACAGCCCCGCACACCGCACCGACGAGATAGACGGCGGTGGGGAGCCCGATCGCGAGGGCCAGGGGGGTCTGCACGGCATCCAGTCGCGCGGTCAAAGCGACGCCGGTGGAGATGGCGGCAAACACCACCGTCCCGGACACTGAGCCGAGCAGCCACGTTCCGGCTGCCGCGGCCCTGGCACCCGAGCGGGCGGCGAAAAGCAGGGTGAAGAGCAGGAACGCCAGTGGAGTGATCGAGACCGCGAACGAGGCCGCCTGCGGGGGGATCGCGAGAGCGACCAGCAGCTCGTCCGGGATCGTGACCTCGAGGGGCACGCCGTGGCCGAACTCCCAGAGCGTGCCGGTGAGCGGCCAGAGCGCGCCCCAGTCGGCCGTGACCCCGAAGGCGAGCGTCCACAGCAGCGTCAGCGGCGCGAGCAGCACGACGAGGCCGACGGCCGCAGCGATGGCGGCGTCGAAGGCGGCGAGGAGCGCGACGAGGAGGCGTTGCATAGCGTTTCGAGACTACGACGAGTTGCCGACGAAGCCCTGGGGGCGCGCGTGGGGTCGGCGACACGATAGCGTTTCTCCGGAGGTTTCCCGATGACAACTGCCCCGCCCGCCCCGGCATCCACCGAACCCAAGAACTCCCTGGACCGCTTCTTCGAGATCAGCAAGCGCGGATCCACGATCGGCACCGAGATCCGAGGGGGTCTGGTGACATTCGTCACGATGGCCTACATCGTGATCCTGAACCCGATCATCCTCTCCGGCAAGCCCGATGTCGCCGGAGACATGCTCAGCTTCAACGCCGTGGGCGCCGCCACCGCGCTGACCGCCGGTGTGATGACGATCCTGTTCGGGCTCGTCACGCGCCTCCCGTTCGGTTTCGCTGCCGGCCTCGGCATCAATGCCTTCGTCGCGTTCTCGGTCGTCGGCCAGGTGACCTGGCCCGAGGCCATGGCGCTGGTGATGATCAACGGTGTCGTCATCGTGCTGCTCGCCGCCACCGGGCTGCGGAAGGCGATCTTCGACGCGGTGCCGTTCCAGCTGAAGATCGCGATCACGGTCGGCATCGGCCTCTTCATCGCGTTCATCGGCTTCGTCAACTCCGGCTTCGTCACGGCGACCGGCGCCTCGTCTCCTCCGGTCGGCCTCGGCGTGAACGGATCGGTCGCGACCGTTCCGACCCTGCTGTTCGTCATCACCCTCCTCCTCACCGGCATCCTCGTCGCCCTCAAGATCAAGGGCGGCATGCTGATCGGACTCATCGGCGGCACCGTGCTCGCGGTCATCGTCGAGGCGATCTGGCACATCGGGGCCCGCGGCTTCGATGACGAGGGCAACGTGGTCAACCCGGGCGGCTGGGGCCTGACGGTTCCCGCGCTCGACGGCTCCCCCGTGGGTGTGCCCGACCTCAGCCTGATCGGCGCCGTCGACTTCAGCTTCGATCTGAGCAAGGTCAGCCTCGTCGCGATCGTGATGATCGTCTTCACGCTGCTCTTCACGAACTTCTTCGACGCCATGGGCACCATGACGGGCCTCGCGAAGGAGGCGAACCTCGCCGACGACAACGGCGACTTCCCCCGCATCAAGTCGGCGCTGGTCGTCGAGGGTGTCGGCGCGATCGCCGGTGGCGCGACCTCCTCGTCTTCGAGCACGGTCTTCATCGAGTCGGGCGCCGGTATCGGCGAGGGTGCGCGCACCGGACTCGCGAACGTGGTCACCGGCGTCGTGTTCCTGATCGCGATGTTCCTGACCCCGCTGACGTCGATCGTCCCGACCGAGATCGCCGCTGCCGCGCTGATCATCGTCGGTGCGATGATGATGGCGCAGATCCGCTACATCGACTTCAGCGATTTCCGCGTTCTGCTGCCGGTGTTCCTCACCGTCTCGGTCATGCCGCTGACCTACTCGATCGCGAACGGCATCGGCGCGGGCTTCGTCAGCTGGGTGCTCATCCACGCGTTCTCCGGCAAAGCCAAGTCCATCAGCCCGCTGCTGTGGGTCGTCGGCGCCGGCTTCTTGATCTTCTTCGCCCGAGGTCCGATCGAAGCGCTCTTCGGCGTCGGGATCTGACGCCGATCCGAGATCACGAAAGAGGGGCGGGTGCTGCGGCATCCGCCCCTCTTCCGTACCTCCGCCGCCGCGGCCGTCACATGCATGTGCATCGGCCGGATGCAGGAACACACGCCCCGAGCGGCCATGCATCCGCTGAGAGGTCATGCATCTGACGAGGACGGCCACCTCGCGCGGCTCAGGCGTAGGCAGCGGCGAACTCCGGCGACGGCTCGATCGGCTCGATCACGTCGATCAGCACACCGCCGGGCGCCTCGACGATGAAGTGGCGCTGACCGAAGGCCTCGTCGCGGAGCGGCAGCCGTTCCGACAGACCCCGCTCCCCCACCAGGCGCGCATGCTCGGCAGCGGCATCCGGCACCTCGACGTTGAGCAGCAGCCCGCGCACGGGCTCACGAAATCCCTTGGGGATGGTCTCGTGCGAACGGTCGAGGATCGCGAGCTCACCGCCATCGAAGCGCAGGCTCACGTACCAGTCGGCCTCGAACACCACCTCGAAGTCGAACTCCTCTCTATAGAACCGCGCGCTCGCTGCGACGTCTTCGACCATCAGCACCGGGTAGAAGCTCGTGATCCGCATTCGTCTCTCCTTTACATACAGCGTGTTTGTATTCTGCGTGACTAGGATACATACAACCTGTACGTAAGGAAAGAGTCATGCCCCGAGCATCCGCGGCCGACGCCGCCGAGACCGCGCGACGAATTCTCGAGACCGCCACGACCCATTTCGCGGCGCACGGGTACGCCACCGCATCCGTGGACGAGATCGCCCGCCTTGCCGGAGTCACACGAGGTGCGGTCTACCACCACTACACGTCGAAGCCGCTGCTCTTCCGCGACGTCGCGGCCGCCCAGCAGCAGTCCGTGGCCGACGCGATCCGCGACGCCACGGAAGACAGTGCTCCGGATGCCGCTCTCCGCGACGGCAGTCACGCGTTCCTCGACGCGATCACCCGGGGAGCGGCGTCACGCGTGCTGCTCGTCGACGGTCCCGCCGTGCTCGGCGGGGAGCAGTGGCGCCGACTCGACGCGGAGGGACCGGAGCAGGAGCTGCGCACGGGCGTACGCGAAGCCGGCGTCTCCCCCGCGCTCGTGGATCCGCTCACCGCCGCACTCTCCGGAGCGATGAACGAGCTCGCGCTGTGGCTCGCCGCGCACCCCGATGACGCCGACGCGCGGTCGGAAGCGCACGTGGCACTCGAGCGCATCCTGGATGCCGTGGTCCCGCCCAGCTGAGTGCGATGCGGCGCGCCGACGGCGCAGCGCGCCGACCGGCGTCGAGGGTGGAGTCCCGACCCTGAGGAGATCCCGTGCATCACCGACGCCGCGACGACCACCCGTTCGACCTGAGACGGGACGTCGACCGGCGCCTCCTCGAGTACCGGGAGCTCATTCTGGCCAGCCTCGAAGGCCTCACCGAAGAGGAGGCGCGGTCCGCGCCGATCCCCGGCGCTCCGAGCCTGCTGGGAGTCGTGCGTCACACGGCGTACGTGGAGGGCGTCTGGTTCGACGAGAGGATCACCGGGCGCCCCCGGGCCGAGATCGGCCTGCCGGTGGCCACCGCCAACTCCTGGAAAGTGCGGCGCACCGACGATATCGCCTCCGTCACGGCAGAGTGTCGACGCATCAGCGCCCTCGCTGACAGCAATCTGACCGATCGCGGACTCGACGACGAAGTCGGCGAGAACCGGCGCAGCCTGCTCGCGATCTACGTCCACGTGTTGAGTGAGCTGGGCTGGAACACCGGACAGCTCGACATCCTGAGGGCAGCGATCCTCGCTGGGCGCCGCCGAGCCGCCAGGCCGACCGAACAGGCATGAAAGAAGGCCCCGGAGTGGAGTCCGGGGCCTTCAGATCAAGCGTAGCTCAGATCAGAGCGCTTCGATGATCGCGCGCATCAGGTCTGCCGTCTCGGACGGCGTCTTGCCGACCTTGACGCCGGCGGCCTCGAGGGCCTCCTTCTTCGCCTGAGCGGTGCCGGCCGAACCGGAGACGATCGCACCGGCGTGACCCATGGTCTTGCCCTCGGGAGCCGTGAAGCCCGCGACGTAGCCGACGACCGGCTTCGTGACGTTCGCCTTGATGTAGTCGGCGGCACGCTCCTCGGCGTCGCCACCGATCTCACCGATCATCACGATCGCCTTGGTCTCGGGGTCGGCCTCGAACGCCGCGAGCGCGTCGATGTGCGTGGTGCCGATGACCGGGTCGCCGCCGATGCCGATGGCGGTGGAGAAGCCCAGGTCGCGCAGCTCGAACATCATCTGGTAGGTCAGGGTGCCCGACTTCGACACGAGGCCGATCGGTCCCTTGCCCGTGATGTTCGCGGGCGTGATGCCCACGAGCGCCTCGCCCGGCGTGATGATGCCGGGGCAGTTCGGGCCGATGATGCGGGTCTTGTTGCCCTTGCTCTGCGCGTAGGCCCAGGCCTCGGCCGAGTCGCCGACGGGCACGCCCTCGGTGATGACCACGAGCAGGGGGATCTCGGCGTCGATGGCCTCGATCATCGCGTCCTTGGTGAACGCACCGGGCACGAAAGCGATCGACACGTCGGCGCCGGTCTCCTTCATGGCTTCGGCGACCGAGGCGAAGACGGGCAGCTCGACGGCGTTGCCGTCCTTGTCGGTGTGCGAGACCGTGGTACCGGCCTTGCGGGCGTTGACGCCACCGACGACCTGGGTGCCGGCCTTGAGCATCAGTGCGGTGTGCTTGGTGCCCTCACCGCCGGTGATGCCCTGGACGATGACCTTGGAGTCCTTGTTGAGGTAGATCGACATTCTTCTCGTCCTTCAGTCTCAGGCGTTGGCGAGCTCGGCGGCCTTGTCGGCGCCCTCGTCCATGGTGGCGGCCAGGGTCACAAGCGGGTGTGCGTACTCGGCGAGGATCGCGCGACCCTCGTCGACGCGGTTGCCGTCCAGGCGCACGACGAGCGGCTTGGAGGCCGTGGCGCCCAGCGTCTCGAGGGCGCCCTTGATGCCGTTGGCGACGGCGTCGCACGCCGTGATGCCGCCGAAGACGTTGACGAACACGCTCTTGACCTGCGGGTCGCCGAGGATGACGTCGAGGCCGGCGGCCATGACCTCGGCCGAGGCGCCGCCGCCGATGTCGAGGAAGTTGGCCGGCTTGACGCCGTTGTGGTTCTCGCCCGCGTAGGCGACCACGTCGAGCGTCGACATGACCAGACCCGCGCCGTTGCCGATGATCCCGACCTCGCCGTCGAGCTTCACGTAGTTGAGGCCCGACTCCTTGGCCTTGGCCTCGAGCGGGTCGGCTGCGTCCTTGTCCTCGAGCGCTTCGTGCTCGGGGTGACGGATCTCGGAGGCGTTGTCGTCGAGCGTGACCTTGCCGTCGAGCGCGATGATGTCGCCCTCTTCGGTGCGCACCAGCGGGTTGACCTCGACCAGCGTCGCGTCCTCGCCCTTGTACACGTCGTAGAGCTTCACGAAGACATCGGAGACCTTCTCGATGAGGTCTTCGGGGAAGTTCGCCGCGCGAGCGATCTCGACGGCCTTCTCCTTGTCGATGCCCGTGAGCGGGTTGACCTCGACGCGTGCGAGCGCCTCGGGGCGTTCGACGGCGAGCTCTTCGATCTCCATGCCGCCCTCGACCGAGCAGAGGCTCAGGTAGGAGCGGTTGGCGCGGTCGAGCAGCACGGAGAAGTAGAACTCCTCGGCGATGCGCGCACCCTGCGCGACCATGACGCGCTTGACGATGTGGCCCTTGATGTCGAGGCCGAGGATGGCCTTCGCTGCTTCGTACGCCTCGTCGGGCGTCTTGGCGACCTTGACGCCGCCCGCCTTTCCACGGCCGCCGGTCTTCACCTGAGCCTTGACGACGACCACTCCGCCGATCTTCTCGGCAGCCGCCCTCACCTCTTCAGGGGTGTCCGCGACGATGCCGGCGAGGACCGGCACTCCGTACTTTTCGAAAACGTCTCGTGCCTGGTACTCGTACAGATCCACTGTGGTTCCTTCACTGGGCTGCTGTCTGGTAATTCTCTCGATGTCGAGACATCGACCAGTCCCCCAGCCTACTACCCCGAACTGAGCGCTCCTGCGGCCCCGGCGCCTCGACCGCTCAGCGTCGAGTCGGCACTCCGGCTCCACGCGCGGGGAGGGCGACCCGTCGAAGCTGTCGGGTGATCAGGAACGGCATGACCACCAGGGCCGTGCCCGTGGCGACGATCACGGGGCGCACCACGACCACCGGCAACGAGCCCCACAGGGCGATGAGGATCGCGCCGATCATGACGGCACCGAGCACAAGTTCGCACACGAGGAGCTGGCGGCGCACCGATGCGCTGTCCTCGGCCATGGTCGTCTCGCGCCCGCGCACCGAGATGTGCGAGGTCCATCGCGTGCCGTCCCACCAGCGCCGCGTCCCGCGCCGCCGCGTGTCGAACCAGCCGGCCGGAATCCCGTCATCTCTCACGCTCCTCAGTATGACGGCGACGCCTCGGCTTCTCCGCCCGGCGAGGTCTAGGCTTTCGCCATGCACGAATCCGCAGAACTGCGCACCGGCGTCGTCGCCGCAGCGCTCGAACTCTTCAGCGCCCAGGGGTTCGACCAGACGTCGGTGGAGCAGATCGCCAAGGCCGCCGGCGTCTCCCGCTCGACCTTCTTCCGCCAGTTCGGCGGCAAGGAGGACGTGGTCTTCGCGGATCACGAGGTGCTTCTGGAACAGCTCAGGGAGTTCCTCGACGAGGGGCACGATGACCCGTGGGGCGCGGTGTGCGCGGCTTCGGAGTCGGTCTTCGCCCACTTCGCGCACGACCCGGAACTCGCCAGGCGCCGCTATCAGATCGTGCGACAGGTCCCCGTGCTGCGCGAGCGCGAGATCATCACGGTCTTCCGCTACGAGCGACTGTTCGACGACTACCTGCGCGGGGCGCTCCCCGGCGTGGATCCCCTGGACGCGGTCGGCTTCGCCGCCTTGGTGACGGCCGTGCACAACCATGTGCTGCGCCAGCTGCTGCGTGGCCGCAAGAAGGTGCCGCTGGCGACACTGCAGACGGCGCTGGCCGACGTCCGCCGTCGCTACGGGGTTGCGGGCGAGGCGGCCACCGCCCCGGATGACATGGTGGTCGCGGTGTTCCCCCGCTCCATGCCGATCGCCGAGGTCAGCCGCAGGCTGCAGTCACAGCTCGACTAGCTCGGCGTGCGGTCGGGTCGTGGAACCGAGTATCGAGGAGTACGATACTTGGTGCCACGAAGGAGTCCCATGAGCACTGCAGCCTCCCCCTTCCCCGGCGAGCGCGTCTCGTCGTACGACATCACCGGACGTCAGGACAGCGACTACTACGCCGTCTTCACCGACATCCCCGCCGCCGATCGGGAGGCGTGGGACCGCGCGAAGGCCTACGTCGACGAGGTCGCCCCGCAGATGGCCGACGCCTGGGACCGTGCGGAGTATCCGCTCGATGCCGCGCGTCGGATGGGCGAGATGGACCTCGTCGTCGACGGGGTGCAGCACCCGTCGCTCACGAGCCTGTCGCCACTGGCCGCAGGACTGGTGAACATGGAGATCTCCCGCGGCGACGGCTCCCTGGGCACGATCCTCGCGGTGCAGGGCGGACTCGCCCTGCGCACCCTGGCCCTGTTCGGCTCCCCCGCGCAGCAGGAGAAGTGGCTGACGGGCCTCGCCGACGGCTCGGTGCTGGGATCGTTCGCCCTGACCGAGCCCGATCACGGTTCCGACTCCGTCTCGCTGGAGACCGTGGCCCGCCGCGACGGCGACGGCTGGATCCTCCGCGGAACGAAGAAGTGGATCGGCAACGGCGCCTCCGGCGGCATCACCTTCGTCTGGGCGCGCATCGACGACGAGGGCGCCGAAGAGCATGGCGCCGTGCGCTGCTTCCTCGTGGAGCAGGAGACCCCGGGCTACACAGGCAGCGTCATCCGCGGAAAGGCCTCGCTGCGCGCGATCCACCAGGCACACATCGTGCTGGACGACGTACGGGTGCCCCTCGATGCGGTGCTGCCGGGGACCAAGAGCTTCAAGGACGCCTCGATCGTGCTGTACGCGACCCGTTCCGGTGTCGCCTGGTCGGCGCTCGGACACGCGACCGCCTGCTACGAGGCCGCCCTCGCCTACGCCACCCAGCGGGTGCAGTTCGGAAAGTCCCTCGCCGGATTCCAGATGGTCCAGGAGCGTCTGACCCACATGCTCGAAGACCTCACCGCCATGCAGCTGTACTGCCGGCGGATGGCAGACCTCGAGACCGCCGGTGAACTGCGCCCGACCCAGGCTTCGCTGGCGAAGTTCCACAACACGCGTGCCGCGCGGCGCATCGCCTCGACCGCCCGCGATCTGCTCGGCGGCAACGGCATCCTGCTCGAGAACGGCGTGATGCAGCACATGGCCGACATCGAGGCCATCCACACCTACGAGGGCACCGAGAGCGTTCAGGCCCTGCTCCTCGGGCGCGACATCACCGGGATGAGCGCGTTCGCCTGAGGTCGGATCCCCGGAGTCGACTCACCGGCGTCGGGCGCTCACGTGGCGCTCTCGACTCGCCGCCGACCCCGCGACCGCCTGCACCGCGAGGAGCAGCACGAGCGCCAGGACCGGGACGACCCACCCACCGACCGCGGCGTGCAGGATGCCGAGGCCGAGCGGACCGAAGCCGGCCAGCAGGTAGCCGACTCCCTGCGCCATCGTCGACAGGTGCGCCGTGTGCCTCGCATCCGGCGCGCGGAGCACGATGTACGTCAGCGACAGCGAGATGGCGGCCCCCTGCCCGAGACCGAGCAGCGTCATCCAGAGCCAGGGCGCGGCTCCACCGGGCGCGATGAGGAGGCCGATCAGCCCCGCCGCGCAGAGCAGCGCGGAGAGCACGACGGGGAGCCACGTCGGCCGCATGCGGCGCATCATCGTCGGCACGAGGAGCGCCGCCGCGATCCCGGGAAAACTGGAGTACGACAGCAGCACCCCGGCGTCCGACACCGAGACCCCGCCGTCCTGCAGCATCGTCGGAATCCAGGTCAGGGCCGCGTAATAGCTCAGGCTCTGCAACCCCATGAACGCGGTGACCGCCCACGCGACCGGGTCCCGCAACAGCGCCGACATCCGCGGCTCGTCGATGGGCTCCGTGATCGCATCGACGGGAACGCCCGCCACCGCCGGGGAGGTGACGACCCGACGCATCGCCCGGGGCAGCCAGACCACCAGGGCGAGTGCGGCGGGAATCGCCCAGACCCCCAGCGCGCCACGCCACGACCCGTCCAGGGCGATCATGAACGGCACCGTGAATGCGGCCGCCGCGGCGGCACCCAGGAACAGCGATGTGGAGTACAGCCCCATCATCAGACCGAGACGGTGCGCGAAGTCCTGCTTGATCACGGCGGGCATGCAGACGTTCGCGACCGCGATGCCCGCCCCCACCAACACCGTGCCGCCGAAGAGAGCCACGGGTGAGGGAAGCAGGCGGATGCCGATGCCGAGTGCCACCACGACCATCGTCAGCGCGAGCAGCCGATGCAGTCCGATCCAGCGTGTCAGCGCGGGCGTCAAGAACGCGAAGGCGCCGAAGGCGAACACGGGGATCGTCGTCAGGAGCCCTGCCGCGGCTGCTGGGATCCCCAGGTCCTGCTCGATCGCGGGGAGGACGGGTCCGACAGAAGCGACGCCCATGCGCAGGTTCAGCGCGATCAGCAGCAGGCCGGTGCCCACGTAGATCCCGGTGAGGATGCCGCCGCGCCGGGTGGACGGCGTGGTCAACGGGGTCGGCGCGGTGTCGAACGGTTCCTGCATCGTGGTCATGCATCGAGTCCAGCATTCACCCGGTATGTCAGGAAACACGTACACTGCATTTTGATGTCGAATACCCGCCAATCCTCGCAAATGGTCGACCTGAATCTGGTCGACTTCGATTCCCTGGCGGCCCTGCCCATGGAGGGCGCCTACCGGTTCGCGCACGCCGAGACCTCCCCCCGCCACGCCCACCCGCTCGGACACCTGGTGCATGCCGCTTCCGGAGTGCTGTCGCTGCTCACCGACGAGGGTGCCTGGATCGCGCCGTCGACCCGCATGGCCTGGGTGCCCGCCGGCGCCGAGCATCGTCATCGCGCGCACGGGCGCACGGACATGCGCATCGTCCATCTGACCGACGAGCTCGCCGCATTGCTCCCGGCCTCCCCTGCGGTGCTCGTCGCGACGCCACTCGCGCGCGAAACCGTGCTGTCGATGACGTCCGACCGCACTCGCAGCGACGAAGCCCTGGACCACCTGCGTCGCGTGATCGTCGACGAAGTCGTGACCGCGCCCGAGCAGCCGCTCCATCTCCCGGAGCCCCACGATCCGCGCCTGCGCCGTGCCGCACGCATCGTCGAGGATGACCTCGCCCTGCCCGTGCCGCTCGGGGAACTCGGCGCACGCACCGGCACCGCCGAGCGGACGCTGAGCCGCCTGTTCCAACAGGAGACCGGCATGGGATACCGGCAGTGGCGCCTGCAACTGCGCGTGCATCGGGCACTCGTCCTGCTCGCCGACGGCGCCACGGTGACCGACACGGCCTCCGCATGCGGGTGGGCCACGACCAGTCAGTTCATCGAGCAGTTCACACCGCTCGTCGGGATGACCCCCGGCCGATACCGGCTGTCGCAACCGACCGCGTGAGGGAAAGGACCACGACTGCGGTCGGCTCAGACCACGCGCGCCATGCACACGAGGCGTTCGCGATCGTCCCACGAGGGCACCCGCTCGAATCCCCGCGATTCATACAGACGCACGGGACCACCACGCCAGTCCCACACCGACAGCCGCACCTGCGACGCACCGAGATCGACCGCATCGGCCACCGCCGCGTCCAACAGCGCCGAACCCACCCCGCGGCCGCGCACGTCGGGCTGCGCCCACAATCGCTTGATCTCCGCCACACCATCGTGCACGGACAGCACCACGACCCCGACGATGCGTTCGTCGAGCTGCGCGACCCGCACTCGATGCGCGCCATACGCCTCGGCCGGGTCATCGACCTCGCGGAGATAGCGGTCGGGCAGCGGCACGGCGGGATCGCGCTCGGATCCGTGTTCCTGCAGACTCTTCTCCCGCTCGGTCTGCAGCAGATACGCACGCACAGCCGCACCGACCTCGAGTGCGTCGGGTCCGGTCAGGTCGGCGAGCCGGATCGACGGTCGGTCGAGCCCGGATCCCGCCTCGGCGCTCACGGTCAGTCGCAGCCGCAGCCGCCGGACGGCGTCTTCACCATGAAGCACACGTCGCACACGCCGTAGTCGCGATCCTCGACCGGCTTCGGAGCCTTCTCGGCCCGCGGGGCGGAGACGCGAGGAGTCGTCGTGCGCTTGGCCGCGCGCGGCGGGGTGAGCGGGATGAACTCGCTGGGGTGGCTCACGTAGAAGTACGGCGCCCGGCCTTCGCTCGGCTGCAGACGCAGCGGAGCGGAACCGACGACGAGGCGCTCGTCCTCGGTGAAGCCGTTCGTGTAGGTGCGCCCGATGTGCAGAGGGGCGCCCTCACCTCGACGGATCGCTTCGATGTAGCGACCGCGGTCGATGAACGAGCTGATCCCGATCTCTTCGACGATGGCGGTGATGAACGCGTGGTTGGCCGGATCGATGCGGTGCGCGCGCAACGCCTCCGGGAGCGAACGGTATGGACGGGAGGTGCCTGCGGGGGTCGGCCCCTGTACTTCTTTCATCAGTTCCAGGATCGCACGCCCAGAGGGGTACAGCCGACCGTTTTCCGCTCGTATACGTGCCAAACTGACGTCATGGCCCAGGCGACGATCATCGGCTCCGGCCCGAACGGGCTCGCTGCCGCAGTGACGCTCGCGCGCGCCGGCTATCGGGTGCGAGTTCTGGAGGGCGCCGACACCATCGGCGGCGGGGTGCGCACACGCGAATCCACGCTTCCGGGGTTCCGGCACGACCTCTGCTCCGCCGTGCATCCGGCCGCCCTCTCCTCCCCGTTCTTCCAGGCGTTCGGCCTCGACCGGCGGATCGAGTGGATCCGTCCCGACGCCTCGTACGCGCATCCGCTCGACGACGGGCGCGCAGCGATCGCCTGGCGCGACATCGAGCGCACGGCGGCGGACCTCGGAGTCGACGGATCCGCCTGGATCTCTCGCCTGCGTCCACTCAGCAGCCACATCGACGGGGTCGTCGACTTCACCGGCAACCAGCTGCTCCGCATCCCCCACGACCCGGTGACCGCCGCGCGTTTCGCGATCCGGATGCTGGACCAGGGCACTCCCCTGGCAGCTCGCGCCTTCCGCACGGAGGAGGCGGCGGCGCTCATCTCCGGGGTGGTCGCGCACGCCAACTCGCCGCAGCCCTCCCTCGCGGGTGCGGCGGCCGGGCTGCTGCTGGCCGCGCTCGGACACGCAGGCGGCTGGCCGTACCCGCGCGGAGGTGCGCAGCGCATCGCCGACGCGATGGTCGCCGACATCGAGCAGCACGGCGGAACGATCGAGGCGGGCACCCCCGTCTCCGATCTCGGTGCCCTGGACTGGGGCGACCCGCATCAGGGCGACCTGCTGCTGCTCAACACCTCGCCGCGACTCGCCCTCACGCATCCCGACGTGCCCGCCGGCTACGCACGGGCCCTCCGCTCGTACCGGTACGGGCCCGGAGCAGCGAAGGTCGACTTCGCGCTCGACGGCCCGATCCCGTGGACGAACGCCGACGTGGCAGCGGCCCCGACCGTGCATCTGGGCGGCACCCGCGCCGAGGTATGGGCGAGTGAGAACGCCGTCGCCGCCGGACGCGTGGTTGAGCGCCCGTATGTGCTCGCCGTGCAGCCATCGGTATTGGACGACTCACGCGCCCCCGCGGGGAAGGCCGTGCTCTGGGCGTACATCCACGTGCCCCCGGGTTCGGACCTCGACCCGACCGAGCTGATCACCGCCCAGGTCGAGCGCTTCGCTCCGGGCTTCCGCGACCTCGTCCTCGCGCACCACGCCGTCCCGGCGTCGTCGCGCGAGGCGATCAACCCCACGGAGATCGGTGGTGACATCTCCGGTGGCGTCTTCGACATGCGCCAGGCACTCCGGCGCCCGGTTCTCTCCCCCTCGCCGTGGCGCACGCCGATGCGTGGCGTGTACCTGGCGTCCGCCTCGACACCCCCCGGCCCCTCCGTGAACGGGATGGCCGGTTGGCATGCCGCCTGCACGGCGCTGCGGGATGCCGGAGAACCCGCCACCGTGACCGACCTCTTCGGCTGATCGTCCTCCCCTTCCGCCGCGGATCATCGGCGGCCAGGATGGGAGGATGCGCTACGACATCCCCGCGCCGATGCTCGCCAAGGCGGCGCCGGCCGTGCCCGACCCCGCGAAGACGCCGGGCGGATTGCTGTACGAGCCGAAGTGGGACGGCTTCCGTGGACTCATCGCCTGGGACGGGGAGACGGTGGAGATCGGGTCACGAGGCGCCAAGCCCCTGACCCGCTACTTCCCCGAACTGGTCGACGTGATCCCCCAGCTGCTTCCGGAACCGTGCCTGCTCGACGGCGAGATCGTCGTCGCCACCGGACCGGACGGCTCGCAGCGCCTGGACTGGGAGGCCCTCAGCCAGCGCATCCACCCCGCCGCCTCACGCGTCGCGAAGCTCGCCGTCGAGACCCCAGCCATGTTCATCGCGTTCGATCTGCTCGCCGTCGGGGTCGACGACCTGCTCACGCAGTCGTTCGAGACGAGGCGCGCACGCCTCGAGACCCTCATGGAGGGCGTCGGACATCCGCTGCACATCACCCGCACGACCCGCGATCGCGAGGCCGCGGTGCGCTGGCTCGCCGAGTTCGAAGGGGCAGGGCTCGACGGTGTCGTCGCGAAGCCGCTCGACCAGCCTTACGCGCCGGGAAAGCGCACTCTGTTCAAGATCAAGCATGCCCGCACCGCCGACGTCGTCGCGCTCGGCTATCGCATCCACAAGTCCGGATCGGGAGTGGGTTCCCTGCTGGTCGGGCTGTACGGCGACGACGGGGAGCTCCACCAGGTCGGCGGCGTGGCCGCGTGGAGCGATGCCCGTCGGCAGGAGCTCGTCGAAGAGCTCTCCCCGCTGGTCGAGCGCGACGAGTCGGGCGACGCCGTGACCGCCGAGGGCGAGCGGTCGCGATTCAGCGGATCGAAGGATGTGTCGTTCGTGCGGCTGCGCCCGGAGCGGGTGCTCGAGGTGCGATACGACCAACTCGAAGGCGCGCGGTTCCGCCACACCGTGCAGTTCGAACGCTGGCGCCCCGATCGCGACGCCCGCTCATGCACCTATGAGCAGCTGGACACCGTCGAGGGCTACGACCTCGCCGATGTCCTGAGCTGAGCGGGAGCCCTCACTCCTTCTCGGCCGGGGTGCCGTCCTCGTCCCAATTCGCTGCGACCTTCTTGCTCGGCTGCACGCGCGGCGGCTCACCCGGCATCTTCGGGAACTCCGGCGGGAAAGGCAGTTCGCCGAGACCGTTCTGCGTGTCACGCTCCCACCACTCCAGCAGCGTGTCGATGCGGCCACGGTTGTGCGGCATCGACGCCCACGGGTCGCCGACCTCGCCCAGACGCTTCGGGATGCTGCGCACCGTGAACACCTTCGGATCGAGACCGTCGAGCTCGTCCCAGGCCACCGGCGTCGACACGGTCGCTCCGGGAAGCGCGCGAGGACTGTAGGCACCGGCCATCGTGCGGTCGCGGTTGGCCTGGTTGAAGTCGACGAAGATGCGCGCGCCCCGCTCCTCCTTCCACCAGTTCGTCGTGACCTGCTCCGGCATCCGTCGCTCCAGCTCACGCCCGGCGGCGATCACGGCGTGCCGCACCTCCAGGAACTCGTGGGTCGGCTCGATCGGCGCGAACACGTGCAATCCTCTGTTGCCGCTGGTCTTGGCGAACGCCTCCAGACCCGCCTCGCGCAGCACCTCGCGCAGGGTGTGCGCGGCCGTGACCGCATCTGCGAAGTCGGTACCTGGCTGCGGATCGAGGTCGATGCGCAGCTCGACGGGGTTGTCCGCGTCAGTGGCGAGCGACGCCCAGGGGTGGAAGACGATCGTGTTCATCTGCACGGCCCACACGATCGCGCTCGCACGGTTCAACACGATCTGCGGATGCTGGCGCCCGCTGTTGTATGTCACCGTCACCGCGTCGACGAAGTCCGGGGTACCTTTGGGCGGGTTCTTCGAGAAGAAGCCCTCGGCCCGCGCCCCGCCTGCGGGTCCGATGCCGTCACGGAACCGCTCGAGCGAGACCGGGCGGTTGCCGTTCGCCGCCAGGAACGGCACCGCGACGAGCTGCACATACTCGGCCAGCTCCGCCTTGGTGATGCCGAGGTCGGGCCAGACCACGCGGTTCGGGCTGGACAGCGCGACCTCGCGTTCTCCATCGGAGTCGGCGACGGTCAGGGTCACGCGTTCTGAGGCCATGCTCCGACCCTAGAGCGCCGCCCGGACAGACGGAACCCCGCCGACGCGGACAGTGCGCGGAGTCCGGATCGTCCGTGTCCGGGTCGGTTCAGTCGCCGAGGTCGACCGCGAGCACGAGGACCGGCGTGAGCGCAGCCCGCTCGACGACGATCGACGGACCGGCCGAGTCCACGATCACTCCGGCGATGTCGGCGTGGCTCGTGAGGACCTTCGCCAGCTGCTCCGGCGCGAACGGGAGCGGACGGTCGCCGCGTCCGAGCGCGATGACCTCGAGCGGGTGCGAGAACAGCTGCAGGAACCGACGTCCGTCGGTCGTCTGCGCTTCGGCGATGCCGACGGGGCCACCGCCGGAGCCGTCGTTGACCGCGACCCACATCCGCGTGGTCGCAAGGGCTTCGCCGACCTTGACGACGGAATCCTGTTCCCGGGGAGCGGCGAGGATGCTCTTCACCGTCATGTCGACATCGGCCTGCTCGAGCGTCTTCTGCAGCAGCTCCGTCGGGAACACCACCCGATGCGGGGCCGACGCGTTGTCGACGATGAGGCCGGCGAAATCTCCGGACACGACCTGCTGCAGCACCGAGGTGACCGGCTGGGCGACCGCCGAGGTCGACGACGGGTCCGCTTCGAGCTGCACGGAATCACGTACCGCGCCGGCCGAGCTGAACGCCAGCATGTACTGGTTGTCTTCACTGTCGCGGACGACGGCGACGGAGAGCGCCTTCCCTTCGCTGATCTGGGCACGCGCATCGCCGTTCACGCGGATGTAGAGGTGTCCCTGAAGAGCCTGACGCATGACGCCGAGGAGCTGGTCGTTGGTCGCGCCCGCCTCGATCTCGCTGAGGGCCTCACGCAGGAGGACATTGTCCTTCATGCCGGCGACGGTCTCGGTCTGCTCCGGCGGCAGCACGGAGGCCAGAGGCAGGCGCCGCTCCTGGGGCGTCTCGGGCTGAACGGGCGGAGAGGGAGAAGCCTGCGGCGCGGCGGGCGCCGCCGAGACGGACGGGGCGTCGGAGCTCGAAGGACCGTCGGACGTCGGAAGGGAGACCTCGGGGCCGGCCTCAGCACCGACGCCCCGGAACGCCTGCACCGAGATCCCGATCGAGGGCGCTTCGACGGGCTGCTCGGCGGTCGGGCTCTCTGACGTCGTGTGCTCTCCGGCGACCGCGCCCGCACCGTTCTGCGTGGTGTCGTTCGGCGTGGTGTCGTTCGGCGTGGTGTCGTTCGGCGCGCTATCGCTCGCGACAGCCTCGGCGGTGGGGGCGACGACATCGTCACCGGACTTCTTGCGGCGGGAGAAGAGGGCCATATGAGCCAGCCTAACCGGCAATCCGGTCGGTGTTTCGCCGAGGCGGAAACACCGGCGGTGGGCTAGATCTTCTCGATCGGCGCGACCTTGATGAGGAGCTTCTTCTGCCCCGCCGAGTCGAATCGCACGTGAGCGATGCGCTTGGCACCCTCGCCCGTCACCGCATCCACCCGCCCTTCGCCGAAGTCGACGTGACGGATGCGGTCGCCGGCGGCGAGCTCGAGATCACCGTTGTCGCGCATCTTGGCCGTGACCCGGTTGGGGAACTTGTCCATCGCCGTCGACAGCGGCTTCAGGGAGTCTCGACCCGGCAGCGACGTCACCGCGAAACGATCGCCCGAGCCCGAGCCCGAGCCGCCGAAGCCGCCCTGGCGACGCGCGTTCAGTGCGCGCGACTGCATCCCCCCGCGCGAGTTCACGTCGCCCGGAGACTGTCGCCAGTCGATCAGGCCCGCCGGGATCTCCTGCAGGAAGCGGCTGGGCATCGCCACCGTGACCTCGCCGAACTGCGCCCTCGTCATCGCGAGAGAGAGGTGCAGACGCTTGCGCGCACGCGTGATGCCCACGTAGAAGAGACGGCGTTCCTCCTGCGGTCCCCCGGGCTCGCCGGCCGAGATGCGGTGCGGGATGAGATCTTCCTCGACGCCCGTGACGAACACGGCGTCATACTCCAGGCCCTTCGCCGTGTGCATGGTCATGAGCGAGACCGAGCCCGACTCGTCGTCGAGGTCATCGGCATCGGAGACCAGAGCGACCTCGGTGAGGAAGTCGACGATCGTGCCCTCCGGGTTGTTGCGCGCGAAATCACGAGCCACCGCGACGAATTCGTCGAGGTTCTCCACGCGCGCCTCGTCCTGAGGGTCGCGGCTCGCACGCAGGGCGTCGAGGTATCCGCTCTTGCCCAGCAACAGGCTCAGGCCGTCGGCCACCGCGGTGGGGGGAGGCAGCTCGCCGCTCGCGGGGGTCAGGATGGCGGCGGCTTCGGCGAGCACCGCGTCGAGCTGCCCGATCGCCGTCTGGATCTTCGGCCCGACCCCGAGCTGACCCGGCATCGACAGTGCATCGCGGAAGCTGATCCCGTGCTCCTCGGCGAACCGTGCGATGGCCGTCTCCGTGACGTCGCCGATGCCGCGCCTGGGCTTGTTCAGGATGCGGCGCACCGACATCTCGTCGGCCGGGTTCGCGACGGCGACGAGGTAGGCGAGCGCGTCCTTGATCTCGGCGCGATCGTAGAACTTGGTGCCGCCCATGATCTTGTACGGCACCGCCGAGCGGATGAAGATCTCCTCCAGCGCACGGGACTGCGAGTTGGTGCGGTAGAACACCGCCATCTCGGAGTAGGGCATGCCGGCGCGGTGCAGGGCCTCGACCTCGTCAGCCACGAACTGCGCCTCGTCGTGCTGCGAGTAGCCGGTGAAACCGATGATGGGATCGCCGTCGCCCTTGTCGCTCCAGAGCTTCTTGTCCTTGCGATCGAAGTTGTTGCCGATCACCGCGTTCGCCGCCGACAGGATGTTCTGCGTCGAGCGGTAGTTCTGCTCGAGCAGCACGACGCGGGCGCCGGGGAAGTCACGCTCGAACTCGCTGATGTTGCGGATGTCCGCGCCGCGGAACGCGTAGATCGATTGATCGGAGTCGCCGACCACGGTGAGCGAGGCACCGGGTTCGCCGGCGTCTGCCGTGGGGGCGGGATCGGGCTCGAAGATCATCATGCCGTTGGAGGCATACGGATCCGGCGCGGCACCGGCAGCACCGGACACGGGGCGCGTGAGCTCGTGGATCAGCGAGTACTGCGCGTGGTTCGTGTCCTGGTACTCGTCGACCAGGATGTGACGGAAACGACGACGGTAGGTGTCGGCGACCTGCGGGAACGCTCGGAACAGATACACGGTCTGCCCGATGAGGTCATCGAAGTCGAAGGCGTTGGCCTTCTGCAGCTGCCGTTGGTAGTCGGCGAAGACCTCGACGAAGACGCGCTCGGCCGGGTCGCTCATGTTGGCCTGACGCGCATACGACTCGGCATCGGACAGCTCGTTCTTCAGCTTCGAGATGCGCGACTGCACGGACGCGGGTGTGAGCCCGTAGGCATCGGCCTCGTGCTCTTTGACCAGGCGCTTGAGGAGAGCCCGCGAATCGCCCGAATCGTAGATGGTGAACGACTTCGTGTACCCGAACTGCTCGGCCTCGCGACGCAGGATGCGCACGCACGCGGAGTGGAACGTGGAGATCCACATGCCACGGGCGGCATCGCCGATCAGCCCTTCGACACGCTCGCGCATCTCGCCCGCGGCCTTGTTGGTGAAGGTGATCGCGAGGATCTGGCTCGGCCATGCCTCTCGGGCCCGCAACAGCGAGGCGATGCGGCGGGTGAGCACGCTCGTCTTGCCCGATCCGGCGCCCGCGACGATGAGCAGCGCCGGGCCGCGGTAGGTGACGGCCTCGAGCTGCTGAGGGTTGAGGCCGGCGAGGAGATCGTCCTGCCCCGGGGCTCCCGACGAGCGAGGACCGGCGGTGGAGGGGACGATGAGAGGAGCTTCGGTCATGGCCCTATGAGTCTAGGCGTCGGCACCGACACCGCGGCACGGCCTCGCGCCGTCCGGAGGCCTGCTCACGACGCGGCGTCCCGAGCAGGCTACCGGGTCTCCAGCGCGAGACGTCCGGCCAGGAGCACGTACGTCGCGGCGAAGGAGCGGCGCAGCCACGTCATGACCCTCGGTCGCCCCAGCACCTGGGCGCGCATGGTGGCCGCGAAGACGCCGTACAGCGCGAAGACCACGAACGTGAGCGCCATGAACACCAGGCTGAGCCCGACCATCTGCCAGGTGCCGTTCGGCGTCTGGGCCGGGACGAACTGGGGCAGGAAGGCGAAGAAGAAGATCGTGAGCTTGGGATTGAGCACGTTGATGAGGACAGCGGTGCGGATCACACGCCAGGACGACAGCGGGGCGACGCTCTCGTCGGCCTGGATCAACGACTTGTCCCTCATGGTCTGCCAGGCGAGGAACAGCAGATAGGCGATGCCGAGCCACTTGATGGTCTCGAACGCGATCGCGGAGGCGTTCAGGATCGCTGCGAGCCCCGTGATCGCGGCGATCATGTGCGGGATGACACCGAGGGTGCAGCCGAACGCGGCGATGACTCCGGCTCGGCGTCCTCGCGAGATGCCCGCCGCTATCGAGTAGACGGCACCGGTCCCCGGCGTCGCGACGATCACCAGGGTGGTCAGCAGGAATGCGATGCTCATCGACGGCCCTCCGCGCGCGGTCCTTCCGCGCCTCCCCCATGTCTAGCGGTGCCGGGGCCCGCGCGCATCCTCCATTGCAGATGATCCACGCGGAGCGGCGGGCACGTGACCGTCCGGCCATGGGAGGGCGCACACGAGCGCACGCGCGCGCCCCCTCCCATGGCTCATGCCGTGCGCTTGCGCCGCACGGCCACCGCACCGGCGGTGAGCAGCATCAGCGCCAGTGCGAGGGCGGCGACGGGGAGTTCCGCACCGGTCGTCGCCAGCCCACCGGCCCCTGCCCCTGCCCCTGCCCCGGCCCCGGCCCCGGCACCGGCCCCGTTACCCGCCGCGACGCGGAGGTCCGCCCAACCGAGGAGCGCGCCGCTCGCATCGAACACCGCGATCCTGTGCGCGCCGAGCGGAGCGTCCGCCGGGACGGTCACCGAGATGGTGCCCGCGTCCGTGAGCGTCCCCGACGCGATCCGCGTCGGGTCGGAGTACATCCACACCGACACGTCCGTTCCCGCGCCGCCGGCCCCGACCGTGATCGTGACCTTCTGCCCGCGGGTCGCGACCGACGGGTCCACCGTCAGACCGTGGCGATTGTCGTCGACGAGGCCGGTGCCGGGGAGCGGCGGGGTCTCGCCGCCGGGGGTGCCGTCGTCGACTCCCGGCAGCGTTCCCGTGCGCAGCGCCTCGGAGGCGAACCCGTCGGCGAACCACCACACCGGGCGCTGTCCGTCGACCGACAGCGAGGCCGGCGCGGTCGCGAAGCCCTCGTTGTTGATGTCGGGCATCCCGGCAGGGCGGGCGTAGTGCACGAGGCTCGGCTGCCCGGTGCCGTTCAGCGTGATCTCGGCGGAGCGGCCCTGGCAGCCGTCGTCGCACACGGCCCACAGGGTGTTGCGCACGGTGTCGTAGTCGAGCGCCATGACTCCGGTGAGACCGGGAGCGATCTCCGACACGAGCGTCGCGGAGCCGTCGGCCCCGAGGGCGAATGCGTAGACGTGACCGTTGTCCTCGACCGCGACGAAGAACAGCCCGTCACCGTGACCGGCGTAGTCCCTCGGGTCGTACGCCGCACCCGTCCTGTCATCGAAGAGCTTTCCGGCGAGCGCGGCATCCGGCACCCACTGCACGGCCTCCATGCCGAGGTTCGCCCCGACGGCAGGAAGCAACGCGGTCAGATCCCATTCCTGCTGGGCGACGAGATCGCCGTCCGAGGCCTCGGGGTCGACCTTCAGCACCACGTTCTGGTTCACGCCCTTGGCGCTGTTGTCGCGTTCGGACGCCACGTAGACGAAGCCGTCTCCGTCGACCGTGATGCCTTCGGTGTCGGGGCCCGCGGCGCCCGGGTTCGCGGCGTCCTTCTGGAAGCGCACACGCTTGCCCGCATCCCAGCCGTCGACCTTCTCGACCGAGCCGTCGGCGTGCGCCTCGAGCTTCCAGATACGGCCTTGTCCGTTGTCGACCGCCCAGAGGAACGCGCCGTCGGCGGTCTCCTGCACGTCGAGCCCCGAGCTGTCCTCGAGGAACGTCGGGATGCCGTCCACCACGCGCACCTCGGCAGAGCCGGGCCACGGCGACACGGCAACCTCACCGGTGCACACGTTCGCGGTGCCCTTCGTGGGCGCTGCGGTGACGGCGAACGCGCCGCTCGTGTCGGGGCAACGCCCCCAGGTGGTGGCGGCGTGGCCCGCACCCCAGGTGGTCTCGTCCACGAGCAGGTCGCCGTCGAACACCCGCACCGCATCGCCAGCGCCGAGGCCGAAGCCGAGCTGCGCCCGCTCGATCACGAGGTACTCCCCCGCACCGATCGACGTACCGGCCGGGATCGCGTACGCGTGGGTGTCGTCGTCGTCCTTCACCACGATGCCCGACACATCGAGCGCCGTGCTCGTCGGGTTCACGAGCTCCACCCAGTCGTCGGGCGAGCCGCCGTCGGATTCGACCTCGTTGATGCGCACGGGGTTGCCGCAGGCGTTGCGCAGCCCCTTGGTCGAGACCCCGATGTCGACGAAGTCGCCGGTGGCATCAGCGCAACGCGCGAGGACCCCTGCGGCATGCGCGGCGTACACGTGCTCATCGACCGTGTTGCCGTTCGCGTCGCGGATCGACACGGTATCGCCGTTGCCGAGACCGAAGACGAAGTTCGTGGGCTGGTCGAAGACGAAGTAGCCTCCGGGCTGCAGGATCGTGCCTGCGGGCAACGGAGTGGTTTCACCGGCGTGGCCGACGGGGTCGCTGTCCATCACGGTCCAGCCGGAGAGGTCGACCGCCGTGCTGCCGGTGTTGACGACCTCGACCCAATCTGTGGTGTCGCCGTTCGACTCGATCTCGTTGATCACGACGTCGGGCATGACGCACGAGTTCGTGGCGCCCGGGGTCGGGTGCGCGAGCACGAAGGAGCCGACGCCGTCAGGGCAGCGCGCCAGGGTGGCCGCGGCGAAGTCGCCGTCGATCGCCGCGTGCCCCTGCCACGGGAGCGTGTCGTCGATCATCGCGCCCGAGGTGTCGTAGAGGCGGATGCGGTCGGCGCTGCCGATGCCGATCGGCTCGCGGAATGCGGCCTCGACGCCTCCGGAGACCCCGACCGTACCCTCTTCGACCACGAGGAACTGTCCCGCGCCGATCTGCGTTCCCGGGAGGAACTGCCAGCGGTGATCGTCCGAGTTGTCCCGGATCTCGTAGCCCGAGATGTCGAGCGCAGCGGTGCCGGGGTTGTAGAACTCCACCCAGTCGGCCGGCTGCGAGTCGACCTCGTTGATCACGATGGAACCGGCGACAGGAGCAACCTCGCAATCGTTCGCAGCGCCGGGCGTCACCTGCGTCGCCGGCGCCCAGGTACCCGTGCCGTCAGGGCAGCGCGCCCACACCGACAGCGGCGCGGTGTTCGCATAGGCATAGGAGTCGACCTCGGTGCCGTCCGGGTCGAAGAGCACGACCTCGTCGCCCTTGCCGAGCCCGAACGCGAAGTCGACGTCCTTCACCAGCACCAGGAACTCCCCCGGGGCGAGCGACGTGCCATCCGGGGCCGCGCCGAAGGTGTCGCGCTTCTCGTCCGCGATCTTCCACCCCGCGAGATCGACCACCTCGGTCCCGGCGTTGTAGATCTCGACCTGGTCGGCGAGGCCGGTCGCCGCGTCGTCGTAGACGATCTCGTTCAGGACGAGACTCGGAGCGGTCGACGTCGCCACGGACGGGCGGATGCCGGGGTCGGCGCCGATCGCGGCGATGGGAGTGGCGAGCAGGGCGGCGGCGCTCAAGGCGCACACCGCCGTGACCGCCGCTGCACGGTGCAGGCGGGGCATGGAGGACTCCTGGGTGGCTGGGCCGGCAGACCCCAGGGTGCAGGGCCGGACCGGAGGGGGGACTCAGTCGGGTACCCGCCCAGACCACCGACCCCACGTGGCCGCAGAGGATCCGCCGAGTGCACGGCAGATGAACGGAAGGTGGCCATCCGCTGCCCACGTCTTCGCCGTTCCCGGTTCCCGTCCCGGTCCCACTTGCCGCCGCATCAGAGCGTCCGGAACGGCGGGTGGTGCGACCGGAACGTGCCCGAGGGGAAGAGCCTCAGGCGATGCGCGTGCCCGGGGGCAGCCGGCGAGCCGGCGTCCGCGTGCGCGCCCATGCCCCCGCGAACAGCGAACCCGCGATGACGATCTGCACCCCCAGGCCGACGAACCAGCTCGGCACCGTCGAGTCGATCACCTCTTGGGGTGTGCGGTACCCGCCACCGGGGTCGCACTCGTCCCAGCGCTGTTCCAAGGGCGAGAGCTGCGCGCTGCGCAATCCGTACTTGATCTGACCGAACATGTCGACGGGATAACCCCCCGTCGCGTACTCGGTCGGGGTCGCGTCGGCGAGCACGACGAACGGGTTCGCGGCGAGCGTCCACCACATCAGATCGAACCGAGGCACATCCTGGGTGCTGTTCACCTCCCAGCGATCACAGTCCGGCGTGCCGTTCGCGTCGTACGGGCGCGAGTACACGGTCGCTTCGCTGCGCACCGCCATGCCGCCGAGTCCGAACACGATGAGCGTTCCGAACACGAGCGCGGCGACGACCAGGTAGGTCGTCGCGACCGAGAACAGCGGACGCGCGATGAGTCCGCTCAACCCCACTCCGATCGCGGCCACGATGATGATCTCGGCCGCGAGCACGAGCAGGGAGATGAGCAGCACGGCCGGGTTCGCTCCCCCACCCAGCAACGACAGGGCCAGGAACGGCACCGCGACCACCAGGAAGGCGCCGCCGGTCGCCACGGCCGCGACGAGCTTGCCGAGCATGATGTCGCCGGTCGACGCGGCGGTCACCTGCACGGCCGCGAGCGTCGCGGCATCACGATCCCCGTTGATCGCGTTGCCGCTGAGCGTCGGCGACACCAGCACGACCAGCAGCAGCACGATGTTGACGACGATCGAGTAGACGCCGGCACCGACCGCATCGCCCCAGGAGTACACGGCGAACGAGAGCCCCGTGACCCCGAGCAGCACCAGGGCGAAGACCCCGAGCAGCACATACCAGCCCACGCTGCGCAGGCGCTGGGTCAGTTCGAGTCGGGCGATGATGCCGATGTTCGCGAGGCTCATGCGCCCGCCTCCGTTCCGGTGGATGCCTGGGGTGGTGTCGCATGATGCAGGTTCAGGAACGTGTGCTCCAACTGGTTCTGCGCCGGAGCGAACTCCACGACCGGGAGCCCCGCCTCGATCAGATGTCGAAGGGCCTGTGCTGCGGCATCCTCTCCCTCGAATCCGACGAGCACCGCTCCACGATCCTGCGAGAGGGATTCGTGGGCGATACCGAGATTCGAGGCCACCTGCCAGGCATCGGCCTTCATCCGATCCTCGGTCGCACCGGCGAGACGCACCCGCCACGCGCGCAGCATGCTCCGCGCCGGTGCGGCATCGACGACGGCACCGGCGACGAGGAAGACCGCGTCGTCGACGACCTCTTCGAGCTCCGAGAGGATGTGGCTCGAGATCAGCACGGTGCGCCCCTCCGCCGCGAAACGGCGCAGCAGCACCCGCAGCTGCACCCGCGCCTCCGGATCGAGACCGGAAGCCGGTTCGTCGAGGAGCAGCACCTGCGGGTCGTTCACCAACGCGCGTGCCAGGCCCAGCTTCTGCTTCTGCCCTCGCGACAGCACCTTGGCCGGGGAGTCGGCGAGTTCGGTCAGCCCGACGAGGGCGAGCAGCTGCTCCGCACGGACCGCGGCCTGCGGCTTCTCGATGCCGTACAGGCGGGCGGTCGTGACGATGGTCTCCCGTGCGGTGAGCGACGGCCACGCACCGAGAGCGTCCGGCATCCATCCGAGCAGGCGTCGTGCGGCGAGCGGATCGACGGAGGGGTCGACGCCTCCGATGCTGATCGTCCCGGTGTCGGGAGCGAGGAGGGAGGCGAGCATCAGCAGCAGAGTGGTCTTGCCTGCTCCGTTCGGCCCCACGAGGCCGGTGACCCGGCCGGGCTCGGCCCGGAGAGTGGCGCCCCTCACCGCCTGCACCGTCCCGAACGCTCTGCTGACGTCTTGCACCACGATTCCGGTCATGCGGTCAGTCTGGCATCCGGAGTCCGTCGCCTCCGGGACCTCGGGGCGGATGCTCAGGCCCGGCCGCAGAGGGGTGACACAATCAGCTCATGCGCACGATCCTCAACATCATCTGGGTCATCCTCGCCGGCTGGGCCCTGTTCCTCGGGTACGTCCTCGCCGGCATCCTGCTGTGCATCCCGATCATCACGATCCCCTGGGCGATCGCCTCGTTCCGCATCGCCGCCTACGCGATCTGGCCGTTCGGCCGCGAGGTCATCAGCAAGCCCACCGCGGGTGTCGGGTCGTTCCTCGGCAACGTGCTGTGGGTGATCCTGGCCGGCTGGTGGCTCGCGATCGGACACATCGTGTCCGGAATCCTGCTCTGCATCACGATCATCGGCATCCCGATGGGCATCGCCGACTTCAAGATGGTCCCGATCTCGCTCATGCCGCTGGGCAAGGAGATCGTCTCCACCCGCCGCGGCGCCTTCGACCGCACCCTCTGAGCGGGAATCCGCCGACACGGGCCCCATTCACACCGGCCCCTCTACACTGGGCCGATGGATGCCGCCCGTCTGATCGCCTGGGATCAGGAGCTCCGGTCGGCGCACTCCCGTCTGCGTGCCGCCCTCGCCGCCACGCGCGACGCCCTCGACCAGGGCACGGACGTCCCCGATGCCACATCGGAACTCGTGCTCTACTGCGTCGGATTCTGCGCCGCCCTCGACGGCCACCACGGCGCCGAGGATCGGCAGCTCTTCCCTGCTCTGCGCGCGGAGCATCCGGAGCTCGGCGGGATCATCGACAAGCTGATGCAGGACCACTCGATGCTCGCCCACCTGCTCGCCTCGCTGCGCGGTGCAGCCGAGCGCGGCGACGATGCGACCGCGATCGGCGGTCACCTCGACGGGATCGCCGCGATCATGGAATCCCACTTCCGTTTCGAGGAACGCGAGATCCTCGAGCCCCTGCGCGCCCTGATGCTCGAGAGCGACGTGCAGAGCGTGCTCGGACCGCTCTGACGCCGCGGACCTGCGCGACCGCATCAGCTGCGGAAGAAGGCGACGCCCAGATCCGGATGATCGACGAACACGCCATCCACGCCCTGACGTGCGATGACGCCCCACTCCGCCTCGTAGTCGCCGTAGGCGCCGCGCCCACCCCGGCCGCGGAACTCCGCCGCGAGGAAGGCGTTCTCCGGCCGGCACGTCCATGTGAAGACCTGCAGACCTCGTGCATGCGCATCCGCGACGATCGTGTTGCCCCGGTCGAGCAGCATCTTCTTGCTCACGCTGATGCCGTCGACCTGTCCGACGAGGGCGTCGAGCCCCTCCGGGGTGACGGTCTCCCTGTACGTGCGGGCGTGCGTGCCCTCGGCCACCAGGAGGTCGTACGGACGCCCCGACGCCTCGATCAGGTAGATGTACGATGCGGAGATCCCGCGTTCCCGCAGCTGCCCGAGCACGGTCGACTCGAAGCACTCGATCACCAGCGGCAGCTCCCCCTCGGCCCATCCGGCGTCGCGCAGCTCGCGGTCGATGAGGGGGGCCAGGTCGAGGCCGATGCTCGCGAAGTACGTGGCGTGCTTGACCTCGAGCACCACGCCGATCTCGCGTCCATGCTCCGCCGATCCGTCGCGCACGATGTCGAGCACATCGCGCAGGCGCAGGATCTGCTGGGCGCCGTCGAAGCTCGCGCTCGATGCCCGCACCTCGGGCAGCCGCTCGCGGATGCGCAGGGTCGACAGCTCGTCCCAGGTGAAGTCTTCGCTGAACCATCCGGTCAGCGCCTGCCCGTCGACGCGCTTCGTCGTCTTGCGGTCGGCGAACTCCGGATGTTCCGCCACGTCGGTCGTGCCCGAGATCTCGTTCTCGTGCCGCACGATGAGCACGCCGTCCTTGGTCGCCACGACGTCGGGTTCGACCGCATCCACCCCCATGGCGAGAGCGAGCTCATAGGAGGAGCGGCTGTGCTCCGGGCGATAGCCGGGCGCACCGCGGTGCCCGATGACGAGGGGGGATTTCCTGGGCACGCTCTCAGCGTAGAACACCCCGGCGGTGCGCCCTCCCGAGTATCGTGGAGGAAAGAGACCTACTACCCCCCTTTGGAGTGAGGCCCACCAATGAGCAACTTCGCTTTCAACAACCCTGCTTTCCAGCAGCAGGACCCGCGCAACGTCGCGACGTACCCGGGCGGACCTCAGGCTGCCCAGGGCGCGCAGAACGCCTCGCTCCAGCACGGGGCGATGGACGCTGCGGCCAACGCACAGCTCGAGGGCATGTACGCCGCCCCGCCGGCCGGAGCGATCGAGACCGACCGCATGTCGGTCGAGGACACGGTCTGGAAGACGGCCGGCCTGTTCGGCATCCTGCTCGTCACCGCCGCGATCGGCTGGGTGCTGACGCTCGGCGGCCTGGACGTGCCGCGATATGACCCGTACAACTCCGCGCCCGTCAGCATGCTGCCGTGGATCGTCGGCGCCCTCGGCGGCTTCGTGCTCGCGATGGTCATCACCTTCACGTCGCGCAAGAAGGTCCGGCCCGCGCTGATCTTCGCCTACGCCGCGTTCGAGGGCCTCTTCATCGGTGGCATCTCGGCGTTCTTCGAGGTCATCTACCCCGGCATCGTCTTCCAGGCGACGCTCGCGACCGTCTCGGTCGTCGGGGTGACCCTGGCTCTCTTCGCGAGCGGCAAGATCCGCGCGTCGAAGAAGGCGACGAAGATCTTCATGATCGCGATGATCGGCTACCTGGTCTTCTCGCTGCTGAACCTGGTCCTCATGTGGACCGGCGTGCTGCCCCAGGGCCAGGCCTTCGGCCTGCTGAGCGCCAACATCTTCGGCATCCCGCTCGGTGTCATCATCGGCGTGCTCGTCGTCATCATGGCGGCGTACTCGCTCGTGCTCGACTTCGATCAGATCCAGCAGGGCGTCCGCAACGGTGCTCCCCGCAAGTACGGCTGGCTCGGCGCCTTCGGCATCATGGTCACGGTCGTCTGGCTCTACGTCGAGATCCTGCGCATCATCGCGATCGTCCGCGGCAACAACTGACCGCGAACCGATCCGACCGCGTCGAGAGGCCCGTCTCCCCTGGGGAGGCGGGCCTCTTCGCACATCCAGGCATGTGTGCGCAAGGGGTTGGCACGCGAGCAGCGATGTCGGCACTCTGGATACCAGAAGCCCCGGCACCCCGGGGCTCCCGATCCACAGGAGCTGACCATGAGTTTTCTCGGCTTTCTTCTTCTCGGCCTCATCGCCGGAGCCATCGCCAAGCTGATCCTTCCCGGCAAGCAGGGCGGCGGCTGGTTCATCACGCTGCTCCTCGGCGTCGTGGGCGCACTGCTCGGCGGCTGGCTCGGCAGTCTGATCCTCAACCGTCCGCTCACCGAGTTCTGGGACCTCGGCACCTGGCTCCTCGCCATCGCCGGTTCCATCATCGTGCTCCTGATCTACGGCCTGATCGCCGGTCGCGGCCAGAAGGCGCGCAGCTGACGGCATCCGCCGTCGACGCCACGCGCGTCACCCTGATGCCCGTCCCCTTCGGATGCCTCGCGCACCCGAAGGGGGCGGGTCATTTCTGTGCCCCTCGTGCCTTCCGCTCCAGCAGCGATCTCTCCCGATCATTGCCGGCGAGTCCGGCGGCGACGGTGAACTCGCTCCGGGCTTCCTCCTCGCGCCCGAGCCGACGCAACAGTTCGCCGCGCGTCGCGGGCAGCAGGTGGTAGCCGCGCAAGGCGCCCGAACTCGACAGCTGGTCGATGATGAGCAGAGCGGACGCCGGCCCGGTCCCCATCGCCACCGCAGCCGCTCGGTTGAGCTCGACCACCGGCGACGGAGCGAGCCGCCCGAGCGCCTCGTAGAGCAGCACGATCCGTTCCCAGTCGGTCTCCTCGACAGACGCCGCCACGGCATGGCACTCGGCGATCGCCGCCTGCAGCCCATAGGCACCGCGCCCGCGTCCGAGAGCATCGGCGGTCGCCAGCGATGCACGTCCACGCGAGATGCGGCCACGATCCCAGCGCCGACGGTCCTGATCGGCAAGCAGCACCGGGTCGCCGTGTCGATCAACGCGCGCCCCGAATCGCGCGGCCGTCAGCTCCATCAGCGCCAGCAGGCCGTGCACCTCGGGTTCCTGCGGCATCAGCGCGGCGAGCACGCGCCCGAGACGGATGGCCTCGTCACTCAGCTCGGGGCGCATCCAGTCGGGTCCGCTGCTCGCGGCGTGGGCCTCGTTGAAGATCAGATACAGCACGCCGAGGATCGCACCGATGCGCGGCGCACGCTCCTCGCGCGAAGGCACCTCGAACGGGACGTTGGCGGCGGAGAGCGTCTTCTTCGCCCGCACGATGCGCTGCTGCACGGTGGCGGTCGGCACGAGGAACGCGCGGGCGATCTCCTCGCTGGAAAGCCCACCCACCACCCGCAGCGTCAGGGCGACCTGCGCCTCTTTCGAGAGCACGGGGTGGCAGGAGATGAAGATCAGGCGCAGCACGTCATCATCGACGGCGTCCGGATCCCACAGCAGGTCTCGCCCCTCCCGCTGCTCCTGCTCCAGGTCGTGTGCGAGAAGGGCGACCCGCTCGTCCAGACGCTCCTGTCGACGCCACCGATCGATGGCCTTGCGTTTCGCGACCGCGGTCAGCCAGGCCCCGGCGTTGCGCGGGACGCCGTCGACCGGCCACTGCCGCAACGCATCCACCAGCGCCTCCTGAGCCAGGTCCTCCGCGAGGCCGAAGTCACCGACCATGCGCGTCAGAGCTCCGACGATGCGGGCGGACTCGATCCGCCACACGGCGGCGACGGCGCGCTCCGCAGACCCGGTATCGGGAGTGGAACGCGCCGTCTCGCTGTGTGGGGAAGAGTCCATCACTGCTGTGCCATCACTGCTGTGCCATCACTGCTGTGCCGCGCGCTGAGCTGCTTCCTCGCGCCAGCCCTCTTCCTTCTGGATCCACTCGTTGTCCGCCGGGAAGTCCTCGACGCCGGTCACGCGACGCACTTCGAGGAACGAGCCGGCGCCGAGAGGCGCACGGCTGGCCCACTCGGCTGCCTCCTCGCGCGTGGGGACCTCGATGATCCAGAAGCCGTTGAACAACTCCTTCGTCTCGCCGTAGGGGCCGTCGGTGATGAGCGGCTTCTCGGCGCTGAAGTCGACCACGAAACCCTCGGCCGCATCGGTCAGGCCCTCGCCCGCGACGAGCACTCCGGCCTTGATCATCGACTCGTTGTACTTGCCCATGGCCTCGATGACCTGCTCGAAGGGCATGTCCTTGTAGGCCTCGACGGCCTCGTCGGTCGCGCGCATGATGAGCATGAACTTCATGATGTTCTCCTTGTTCGAAGGGCCGTCTCTCGACCCTCTCATCAATGACGTCGAACGGGAACGGCCCGGATCGACATCATCTCGGAATTCTTTCTGAAGAACTTCTCGGGGCGGTCGTAGACTCGCTCCCGTGACCGCCGCAGACCTCGTGCAGAGCATCCGATCCGCGCTCCGTGATGAGGCCGATCCGGAGCTGGCACCCGCGCAGCAGGCGTACATGAAGTCGGCGCTGCCCTTCCTCGGCGTACGTGTTCCCGGGGTGCGAGCCGTGGCGCGTGGGCTCGCGCGCGAGGTGACGGATACGGCGGTGTTGCGCGGTACGGCACTCGTGCTGTGGCGGGAGGCGGCGTTTCGCGAGGAGCGCTACGCCGCCAGTGCTCTGATGGCTCTGCGTCCGGTGCGAGCCCGACTCGACATGCTCGATGTGCATGAGGAGATGATCCGCACAGGAGCGTGGTGGGATCACGTCGACGAGGTCTCGCATCGGCTCACCGAGACGCTCGATGCGCACCCTGCCGAGATGACGCCGGTGCTGCGGACGTGGTCGCGCGACGACGACTTCTGGGTGCGCCGGGCGAGCATCATCTCCCAGCTCGGACGCAGAGGTGCCACCGATCGCGAGCTGCTCGCCACTGTGATCGAACCGAACCTCGCCGACACCGAGTTCTTCATCCGCAAGGCCATCGGTTGGGCACTGCGCGAGCTCGGCAAGACCGACCCGGCGTGGGTGCGAGCCTTCGTCGAGTCGCACGAGCTGTCGCCGCTCTCCCGCCGCGAGGCGCTCAAGCTGCTCTAGATCACGCTCCGGTCGCAGTTCCTGCCGCGCGGGCCGCCGCGAGGCGACAGAAAGTGCGACCGGAGCGGTCAGGCGACGCGGTCAGCCGACGCGGTCAGGCGACGCGGTCAGGCGACGCGGTCAGACGCGACGGGACGGGCGCGCGGCGACGTCGGCGATCGCCGCGGTCAGGGCGTCGAGCGAACGCTGCGGGCTCCAGGCCGCAGCGACCGACGGGGCCTCGGCGCTCAGCGCCGCGAGCCGATCGGGGTCGGTCAGCAGCGCGCGGATCGCCTCGCCCAGCGCCTCGACGTCGCCGCTCGGGACCAGGACGCCACCGCCCTGTTCCAGCACGTCACGGATGCCGTAGCGGGCGTCGTATGACACGACAGGGGTCCCATGCAGGAGTGCCTCGACGATCGACAACGGCTGGCCCTCGAAGGCGGTGGCCGTGACGATCATCGACGCCCGATCGAGCACGGTGCCGGGCGAATCTGTGTAACCCGCGAGCAGCACGCGGTCCCCCGCGCCGAGCTCCTCGATCAGCGCGCGCAGCCGATCCTCTTCGGGCCCGCCGCCCCAGATCTCCATCCGGGTCCCGGCGACGTCCGCGGCGAGGAACGCCCGGATCGCCTGATCGATGCGCTTGCCTGGCGCGAGACGACCGAGCACGACGACGAGCCCGTCTTCGCGGAGGTCGTCCCGATGCTCCACCGGGGCGATCGGGTTCGGCACCACGACATGAGAAGCCGCGGAGCCGAAACGCGCCACGACATCGTCGCGCTGGGTGGTGGTCGGCCAGATGACGGCGTCGAAACGGCCGGTCAGCCGGAACCAGCGCGTCCAGAGCGTGTTCATCGGAGCATCCGGGGTGTACGGCGCCTCCACGTGCATGGTGTGGATCGGGTGGACGATGCGCACACGCGGATCGGACCAGTCGGCGATGAGCTCGCCGAGCTGCCGGGATTCGCAGATCACGACGATGAGGCGATCACCGAACGCGTCCGCGACGTGCTCGAGCCAGGCCCGGTAGAGCCCGCGGAACCCGTGCAGCGCCCCGACCACCTCGCCTGCGGCGTCGTAGACGAGAACGGGTTCCTCGGTCAGATGCCAGTCCGGATTGCCGGGGATGACCGGTAGCGCGGCGAACGGCCGGCCGTCGTCATCCGTCAGCACGCGGTACTCGACGTCGGGGTCGGCGGTCACCGCGGGGTCGGCGGCAGCGCGCAGCCAATCGGCCGCTCCCCCACCGGAATCCGTGGCCTCGTCGAACAGGTTGCGCATGCGTGAGGGGTCGACGAGCGCCCCCTGCTCCGCGAAGGTCCGACGGTGCGCGGCATGATCGGCAGCTGCCCCCGGGTCGAACGTGAGCAGCTGCGGACCCGCCCCCTTCGCGACCCCGGCCTCGGCGAGCTGCCGGGCACGTGTGAGCGTCGCGATCGTGTAGCCGCCGTCCATGCCCGGGATCAACCGACTGGACAGCACCACGTACTCGGCGTCGGGAAGCACCGGCGCCGCATCGGGGAGCATGGCGCTCCCTACTCCCACTCGATCGTTCCCGGCGGCTTCGACGTGACATCGAGCACGACGCGGTTGACGTCGCGCACGCCGTTCGTGATGCGGTTCGAGATCTTCGACAGCACGTCATACGGCAGACGCGTCCAGTCGGCGGTCATGGCGTCTTCGCTCGACACCGGGCGCAGCACGATCGGGTGGCCGTAGGTGCGGCCGTCGCCCTGCACACCCACCGAGCGCACGTCGGCGAGCAGCACGACGGGGCACTGCCAGATCTCCTGATCGAGGCCGGCCTTGGTCAGCTCCTCGCGGGCGATGGCGTCGGCCTCACGCAGAATCTCGAGACGGTCAGCGGTGACCTCACCGATGATCCGGATACCGAGGCCGGGCCCCGGAAACGGCTGGCGTCCGACGATCGCCTCGGGGATGCCGAGCTCGCGACCGATCGCGCGGACCTCGTCCTTGAACAGGGCGCGCAGCGGCTCGATCAGCTCGAAGTCGAGGTCGTCGGGAAGGCCGCCCACGTTGTGGTGCGACTTGATGTTCGCCGTGCCCGCACCACCGCCGGACTCGACGACGTCGGGGTAGAGCGTGCCCTGCACGAGGAACTTCACGGGAGCGCCGCCCGAAGCCTTGGCCTCGGCGACCAGGTCGAGCTGCACCTTCTCGAACGCACGAATGAACTCGCGTCCGATGATCTTGCGCTTCTCTTCCGGGTCGGTCACCCCCTGGAGGTGGCCGAGGAAGGTCTCTGCCGCGTCGACCGTGATCAGACGCACGCCGGTGGACTCGACGTAATCCTTCTCGACCTGCTCGCGCTCGCCCTTGCGGAGGAGGCCGTGATCGACGAAGACCGCGGTGAGCTGGTCGCCGATGGCCTTGTGCACCAGTGCCGTGGAGACGGCGGAGTCGACACCGCCGGAGAGCGCGGAGATGACGCGGGCGTCACCCACCTGCTCGCGGATGCGCTCGATCTGCTCGGCGATCACGTTGCCGCTGTTCCAGTCGGACGCGAGGCCCGCACCCTTGTGCAGGAAGTTCTCGAGCACGCGCTGACCGTGGTCCGAGTGCTTGACCTCGGGGTGCCACTGCACGCCGTAGAAGCCGCGCTCCTCGTTCGCGAACGCCGCGACCTTGGTCGCATCCGTCGTCGCGAGCACGTCGAAGCCCTCGGGGGCCTTGGCGACCTGGTCGCCGTGGCTCATCCAGACGTTCTGCTCGGCCGGCTGACCGCCGAGCAGCGTCCCGCCGTCGCCGGTGATCACGGCATCCGTGGCGCCGTACTCGCGCAGACCGGTGTTCGCGACCTCGCCGCCCAGCGTCTGGGCCATGTACTGGAAGCCGTAGCAGATGCCGAGGGTCGGCACCCCGAGGTCGAAGACCGCCGGGTCCAGCTTCGGCGCTCCCTCCTCGTACACCGACGAGGGGCCTCCGGAGAGGATGATCGCGACCGGGTTCTTGGCGGCGATCTCCTCAGCCGTGGCGGTGTGCGGCACGATCTCGCTGTACACACCCGCCTCGCGGACGCGGCGGGCGATCAGCTGCGCGTACTGCGCGCCGAAGTCGACGACGAGCGCAGGACGCTGCTGGGTCTCGGACTGTTCGGTCAACGGACACCTTCCGGGGCGGGGGCGGAGGCCTCGGCGGCCTCTCTGGTGGCGAGATAGGTCTTGACTTCACGGGCGACGACGGCCTCCATGAAGAACGACAGCAGCGGCACGACGCCGCCGAGCGCGAGCAGGATGAAGCGCGGGAACCGCCAGCGCATCAGGCTCCACATGCGGAAGCACGCGAAGAGGTAGACGACGTAGAACCAACCGTGCGCCACGAGGATGAACAGCGACAGGTTGAATCCGTCGCCCAGCGAGGTCATCTCGCAGGAGTTGGTCATCGGGGCGAACAGCGACCACCACTGGCAGTCGGGCCCGGCGAGCACGCCGGCGAACCAGAGCGGTCCTCCGGAGCCTCCCATGAAGAGCTCGAGGTGGATCGGCGTGTACTTGAGCACCATCTCGGTCAGCAGCAGGAGCAGCATGACTCCTGTGATGATCGACGCGATCTGGTAGAACTTCAGCGCACCGCGGATCGCCGGAAAGCTGGCGACTTTCGGTTCGGGCATGCGTCCAGTCTAGCCGCCGGGAAATCGTGTCGAATCCGGGCACCATCGTGCGGAGAGAGCGCTGCGCATCGGTCAGGAATCGAGAAGCACGCGGGAAGACGCGCTCGTAGCGTCGTCGACATGAACACCACGATCGATTCCCTCACCCTCGACGTCCCCGACGTGGACGCCGCCCGCTCGTTCTACGCGCACGCGTTCGACCTCGGCGATCGCCTGCGATTCCGCACCGCGGATGCCGACACCACCGGCTTCCGCGGCTACACCCTGTCGCTCGTCGTCTCCCAGCCTGCGAATGTGCGTGCACTCGTGGATGCCGCGGTCACCGCCGGCGCCACGGTGATCAAGCCCGTGTCGAAGTCGCTGTGGGGCGTCGGCGGCACGATCCAGGCCCCGGACGGCGCTATCTGGAAGGTCGCGACCTCGGCGAAGAAGGACACCGCTCCCCCGAGCCGGACGGTCGACGAGATCATCCTCCTGCTCGGAGCGGACGACGTCGTCGCATCGAAGACCTTCTACACGGAGCGCGGCATCCCGGTCGGCAAGAGCTTCGGCCGCAGCTATGTGCAGTTCGACACCGGAGCCGGCCCGATCGGCCTCGGCCTGTACCGGCACGCATCCCTCGCGAAGGACGCGGGCGTGCCCGCCGAAGGATCCGGCTCGCATCGGATCACGGTCAACGGCGTGCTCGGCGCTGCGGTCGACCCCGACGGATTCGTGTGGGCTCCCGTCGCAGTCGACGCCTGAATCCCGGACGACGTGGCGAAGGCCGCCGGGAGAGTCCCGACGGCCTTCGCCTGTGTCATCCCCTACCCGATCAGAACCACCGGGTCAGCAGCTCCCAGAGCCAGTCGAGGATCGCACCGATGATGCCGCCGGCACGGTTGACGGTGACCGTGGCGGTCGCCGCGTCTCCATCGGCCTGCGACGCCGCCACGGTGTACTTGCCCGACGGGGCGCTCTTCGGCACGGTGACCGAGGTGCTGAACGTGCCGTCGGCGCCGACCTGGACGGTGCCGACCTGCACCGGCTTGCCCTTCTTTGGGCGCAGCTCGATCGACACGGTCTCGCCGGGCACGTAGCCCTCACCGGTGACCTTGAGGCTCTTGCCCGCGGTCACCTTGGACGAGCCGAGGGCGATCGTGCCGGCGAACTCGGCTTCTCCCGCGATCGTGAACGGCACCTGCACCGTGGTTCCGGTACCGGCGACGTTCACGGTGAGCACCTGCTCGCCGAAGACACCGGACGGAACCGTGAAGGTCAGGCTGGCGCGCCCGCCCTCGTCGGTGGTGTCGACGACCGCCGGGTCGACCGCACCGGCCGCGAGCTGCGTGTCGCCGAGCGACAGCGACACCTCACCCGGAGCCGGCTCGCCCGCGCTGAAGGCCAGCGAGGAGAGCGACACGGTCACCTGGTCGCCGGCGCTGTAGCCGTCGGCATCCGCGGGGCTGACCGCCACGCCGACCGCGCGCTGGGCGTAGTCGGGGCTCGCGGTCTTGTTCGCGTCGAACCAGTCGACCATGGACTGCAGGTCGACCTTGCCGGTGTCGCGCTTGCCCGTGCCCTCCTTGAAGGTGAAGAAGTTGTCTCCACCGGCCGCGAGGAACGAGTTGGCGGCGACCGTGTAGTTCTTCGCCGGATCGAGCGGGGCACCGTCGAGGGTGATCGAGGTGATCCGCGAACCCTGAGCTGCGGCGGGATCGTAGGTGTAGACCAATCCCTTCGAGACTCCGAGCTTCAGGAACGGACGAGCCGAGCCTGCCGGCTGCCACTGCTCCTCGAGCACGCCCTTCAGCTGCGCCCCCGTGAGCGTCAGCGTCACGAGCGTGTTGGCGAACGGCTGGACCGTCGCCGCCTCACGGTAGGTGACGTTGCCGTCGGGGTCGGACGCGCCGGCCGACGCGTACGTGAGGTTCGCCCGGATGCCGCCCGGGTTCATGATCGCCACATCAGCGCCCGTGGACCACTTCTGCACATCGGCGACGAAGTTTCCGATGGTGGACTCGCCACCGCGGTTCTCGGATCCGTTCGTCTGACGCGCGCGGTTGAAGTCGGCCGTGATGTCGCCGACCTTGATCGCACCCAGCACATCGGCCTCGGCCTTCGCCTTGGCCACGATGTCCGCGACCTCGGGGACGGCCGGGTAGAGCGGCTTGCCCCCAGCGGTGAGGGGCTTGATCTCGTTGGTGATCGAGATCAGGTCCTTCGTCTTCGGGTCGACCTTGATGTTCATCAGGCCCAGGTTCTCGCCATACTGCCCCGCGGAGACGACCGGGCGGCCGTCGATCACGTGGTTGTAGGCGAGGTGGGTGTGCGCCGACACGATGGCGTCCACGTCGTCATCGACCCCGTAGACGATCTCGCCGAGGGGCGAGTCCGGCGTGATGCTCGAGAGCTCGACGCTGGACGCACCTTCGTGCACGAGCAGGATGACGACATCCGCCTCGCCGTTGGACTCATCGCCGTCGCGCAGGTCGTCGGCCACCGCATTCACGGAATCGACGATGCTGCGGACCTCGAGGTCCTTGATGCCCTCGGGCGAGACGAGCGAATCGAGGTCTTCGGTGACCGCACCGACGAAGCCGACCCGCACGCCGTCGAGCTCCTTCACCCAGGCCGGTGCGAGCGCGGGCTCGCCGGTCTCCGTGACGAACACGTTCGAGGAGATGTACTCCCAGTCCGCGCGCTCCTGCACGCGATCACGCAGGTCTTCCCAGCCCTGATCGAACTCGTGGTTGCCCGCCGCACTGACATCGAGGCCGGCCGCGTTGAGCGCGTCGATCGTGGGGTTGTCGTCGTTGATGAACGAGGTGAACGTCGACGCGCCGATCAGGTCGCCGGCACCGGCGAAGATCGTGTTCGGGTTCGCCTCACGGAACTGCTTGACCGCACCGGCCAGGACCGCCGCACCCGCCGCAGCGCCGTCGGCCTCGATCCGACCGTGGAAGTCGTTGACCGTGACGACGTCGATGCTCACCGGCGGGATCTCCGAGGAGACGCCGACGATGATGGGGTCGTGGTCGCTGGAGCGGTAGGGCGTTCCCTGCTCGGTGGCGCCGAACGCGTAGCCGCGGTCGCTCCATTCCGGGGAGTTGATGCCCCACACGCCCGCACCGGTGATCGACGAGGCGAGCGACGGCGACGCGATCACGTGGTCGAGCGAGCCGAGCTCGCCGTCGAACGAGTACGTGTACTGGCCGGAGGCCTTGTCGGCGACCAGGTCGCTCCACCCGTTCGAGGTGAACACGTCGATCGGATCTTCCTTGCCGTAGGCGTTGAAGTCGCCGATCAGCAGCATGTCGCCGCTGCCGGTCGTCTGCTCGAGCTGGTCGGTGAAGGCGAGGATGGCGTTCGCCTGCTTCACGCGGTCGGCGTTGAAGAAGCCCTGTCCGTCGGCCGGCTCCGCTCCCGCTCCCTCGGGCGGCGACTTCGACTTCAGGTGGTTCGCGACGACGGTGACGACGCGGCCGTCGATGTCGAACGCCTGCGCGATCGGCTCGCGGGCGTTGCCCCACACGGTCTCGTCGGTGACGGTGACGCTGTCTCCGACCCGCTTGACCGCATCCTTCTTGTAGATGATCGCGTTGGTGATGAAGTCGGTCGTCGCCGCGTTGTTCAAGGCGGCGGGAGTGGGCACGTAGCCCCACACGTCACTGCCGGCGTCGGCGTTGAGGCCGGCGACGAGGTCCTTGAGGGCGGTGTCGATGGGCTTGCCCAGCTTGACCGAGTTCTCGATCTCCATGAGCGAGACGATCTCGGCGTCGAGCCCGTTGATCGCCGCGACGATCTTGGACTTCTGGATCGCGAACTGCGCCGCGTTCGCCGCACCTCGGGCGTTGGAGTTCTCGCTCTTCAACGTCGTGAAGTAGTTGTAGACGTTGAAGGACGCGACCTGGACGTCGCCGCCCACGGACGGCGCGCTGTCCGTGCGCGGGTTCGTCGCCTCGAAGCCGACCTTGAGGTCGGCCGACGAGGAGTCGTCGATCGGCACGACCGGCTGCAGGCGCCAATCGTTGAAGCCCCACTGCAGCACGTAGCCGTTGTCGCCGAAGTCGACGGTGTCGCCGTTGCGGACCACCGTGTCCTTCGTGAAGTAGGGCTGCTCGCCGGGGTGGCCGCTGTTGGACACCTGGATCGACCAGCCGTCGTCCAGCAGGATGCGGTTCGCCCGGTTCGCCGCGGCGATCGCGGCAGCCTCGGCACCGGGACGCGTGGTCTCGGTGCTCTTCACGGCGAGTGCGTCCCCGGCATTCAGCCAGAGCGTGCCGAAGTTGAAGAGCTGGTGGCTGGAGGCGAGACGGTAGGTCCCCTCCGGAGCCACGTACATGTTCTCGAACTGCTCGCGGTCGGCTCCCTGCACCGCGGCGGGCAGCGGTGTGACGGCGGGAACACCGACGCCTGCCGTGACGACGGAGACGTCGGCGGCCGCGGCCGGGTTGATCTGCGTCTGTCCGAAGTACTCGCTCACAGAGCCCGTCACCGAGACGAGGTCGCCGATCGCGAGGGTCGGGTTCAGCGCGTTCAGGAAGACGAAGACGCCATCCGAGGCACCGGGCGTCGCGTCGGTCGCGCCGCCGGAGCCCTGGGTCTGGACGACGATGCCCTTGTAGCCGCCGGTGCGGTAGTCGGCAGTGACCACGCCCTCGACCTGCACGGTCTGCCCGTTCAGCGGCGAGACGTCGGTCGTGCCCTGGACCTCGGCGATGGTGGCCGTGGTCGGATCCGTGCCCGGACCGGTGCCCGGGTCGGTGTCGCCGGAGTTCTGCGGGGTGATCGTGGGCGAGAGCGTGAAGTCGGCGCTGTTGACGTCGGTGTCGACGCCGCCCGTGCGGTTGAGCGACTTGACGTCGGTGTTGCCGGAGGGCGCGGTGGCCGCCGTGCCCTCGAAGGTGTTCGAGGTGCCGTAGCCCAGCAGGTCGACGACGCCGTCGACGCCGACGGCCGAGCCCGGCGTGAGGCTCACGGCCGCGGTGCCCTCGACGAGCGCGAGCGTACCGTTGGTACCGCTCGGGGTCAGGGTGCTGACGGCATCCGGTGCGGGCAGCTCGGCACCGTTCGCGCCGTTGCTGTTGCCCTGCACCAGGTAGTAGCCGCCGGCGGGGATGACGCCGGTGAGCGGAGCCACGCCGTTGAACGCGGCCGTCCCGTTCGCCGAGCGGTACTGCAGCGACATGCCGTCGAGGGTGATCGGAGCCGAGGTGGGGTTGTACAGCTCGACGAACTTGTTCTTGAACGCCGCTCCCGCGCTGCCGCCGGAGAGATATGCCTCGTTGATCACCACCCCTGTGCCCGAGGTGTCGGCGGTGGCGGGAACGGCGGCCAGCGAGCCGAGGCTCAGCGCGGCGACACAGGTCACGGCGAGAGCGCCGATGCGCCCTCGACTTCTACGGTGCGAGACGGGAGCCATGCGGTTCCCCTCGTCTGGAGCGGACATCATCGGTGCGGTCTCCTCGGTCGGGTTCGACACTTCTCAGGACTGTCACGGCACACAGGGGAAACTCCCAGCGTGCTCACATGGTTGCGAGCATACGGAGCGGTCCGGACATCCTCAACGGAGTTTTCCGATTCGTCATCGAGCGATCACCGGATGGCCGGAACGACCCCTGACGAAGGTCACTACCCACACACGATGGCGCACAATTGCGCATCAGAACGCGCGCGGATGCGCGTGAGATCAGGCGGTGGTGCCGCCCTGCGCCTCGTCCTCGAACTCCTCGACCTCGCGCTCCCAGGCATCCTTCGCGAGGCGATACCAGAGATAGAACGCGAAGCCTGCGAAGATCGCCCACTCGACCGCGTAGAAGACGTTGAGCCAGTTGACGGGAGACATCTCATCGGGTGCCGGCGAGGAGATGTCGACCAATCCTGCCGTCGCCGTGGTCGAGGCGAGGTAGGGACGGTAGACGTCGAGCTCCTCGACATCGTGCCAACGGCTGAGGAGCGCGGCCGGCGACATGCGATCCAGCCGCTGCGGATCGGAGTGCGGCGGTACACGGGGGCCCTCGTCCGAGATGATGCGTCCGGTGACCTCGACCTCGGAGCCGTCGGCGCCGGCTTCCAGTTCTTCCACGGCCGCGTCAGCCGTCTGCTGATCGGGAGCCCAGCCGATCGCGACGGCGATGGAGGTGCGCTCGGCGACCCGCAGCTGACCGGTGACCCAGTAGCCCTCGACATCGTCGTTGAAGCGGCTCGACACCACGATGAAGTCCCCGGGAACCCAGGTGCCGGTGGTCTCGACCCGCTGACCCACGAGCGGCTCGGGCAGATAGGCGCCCGGCTCGAGGACGTCGGTGAGCTGCTGGACCTGCTCGGTGGCACCGGGAGCGGGCGGATCGGTCTCGATCGCGCGCTCCAGCTGCCACTGTCCGAGCCAGGCGAAGACCCCGGCCACGAGGAGGCAGAGCAGGAGCATCCCGATCCAGCGTCCCCGCAGCATGACCTCGCGGAGAGTCGGGGGGAACAGAGCAGGAGTGGTCACGGTGGAGCGCAGGACCCTCAGGCCTCGTACGGTGCGAGCACGACCTCGACCCGCTGGAACTCCTTGAGGTCGGAGTATCCGGTGGTCGCCATCGACTTGCGCAGCGCACCGATGAGGTTCGCGGTGCCGTCTGCCACGGGCGCCGGGCCGTAGAGGATCTCTTCGAGCGTGCCGATGCCGCCGACCTCGACACGGTGGCCGCGCGGCAGCTTGGGGTGATGCGCCTCGGGCCCCCAGTGGAAACCGTGGCCCGGTGCGTCGGTGGCACGGGCGAGCGCGACGCCGAGCATGACCGCGTCGGCGCCCATCGCGAGAGCCTTGACGATGTCGCCGGACGTGCCCACGCCGCCGTCGGCGATCACGTGCACGTAGCGTCCGCCGGACTCGTCGAGGTAGTCACGGCGAGCGGCGGCGACGTCGGAGACTGCCGTCGCCATCGGCGCGTGGATGCCGAGGGTGGCGCGCGTGGTCGACGCCGCTCCCCCGCCGAAGCCGACGAGCACACCGGCGGCGCCCGTGCGCATCAGGTGGAGGGCCGCGGTGTAGGTCGCGGCACCGCCGACGATGACGGGCACGTCGAGGTCGTAGATGAACTTCTTGAGGTTGAGGGGCTCTGCGACACTCGACACGTGCTCGGCCGACACCGTGGTGCCGCGGATCACGAAGAGGTCGACGCCGGCGGCGGCGACGGTGTCGTAGTACTCCTGAGTGCGCTGCGGGGTGAGGGACCCTGCGACCGTGACGCCCGCTTCGCGGACCTCGGCGAGGCGACGGGTGATGAGCTCGGGCTTGATCGGCTCGGAGTACAGCTCCTGCATCCGCACCGTGGCCCCGGCATCGTCGAGACCCGCGATCTCCGCGAGCAGCGGCTCGGGGTTCTCGTAACGCGTCCACAGGCCCTCGAGGTCGAGGACCCCGAGTCCGCCGAGCTGACCGAGCATGATCGCGGTCTGCGGGCTCACGACCGAGTCCATCGGCGCGCCGAGCACCGGGATCTCGAAGCCGAAGGCGTCGATCGTCCAGGCGGTGGACACGTCCTCCGGGTTGCGCGTGCGCCGCGAGGGCACCACCGCGATGTCATCGAACGTGTACGCGCGGCGTGCACGCTTTCCTCGGCCGAGCTCGATCTCCATGGTCACCCCACCAGCCTACCCGGCGGCCGGACGGGCCCGTGCTGGAAGACTGGCTCCGAGACCGGGAGGACGACATGAGGACCGAGACCGTGGACGTCGTTGTGGTGGGCGGCGGCGTGATGGGGCTGGCGACGGCGTGGGAGCTGGTGCGACGAGGACGTCGTCCCGTCGTGGTCGACCGGTTCGCACGCGGCCATCATGAGGGCGCCTCGCACGGGGCGACCCGCAACTTCAACAACGCGTACGACGAGGATCACTACCTCGATCTGCTCGTGAGCGCCCGCGCCGGGTGGGATGCACTGGGCGACGTCGACGGCGAGCCGCTCCTGCGCCTGCACGGACTCGTCACCCATGGCCACCCCGACCTCGCCGCGGTGCACGTGGGGCTCGACGCCCGCGGCATCCCGAGCGCGGTACTCTCCCCCGCCGAGGCGAGCGCCCGGTGGCCGGGGATGCGCTTCGACGGCGACGTGCTGTGGTCCTCCGACGCCGGGGTCGTGCGCGCGAAGGAAACACTCCGCGAGCTGGAACGGCGGATCGTCGCCGGGGGCGCAGAGGTGCGCTGGAACATGCCGGTCGCGCACATCGACGAGCACCGGGACGGCGCCGCGGTCGATCTCGCCGACGGCAGCCGGCTGCGTGCGGAGATCGTCATCGTGACCGCCGGCGCGTGGACGCAGAAGCTCCTCGCCCGCTTCGGCCTGCCGCGACTCGCCGTCACCGAAGAGACGCCGGCGCACTTCCGGCCGCTGACCGACGCGACCTGGCCCTCGTTCAATCACTACGTCGATCCCGCGGCATACCCTGCCACCGTCTACGGCATGCCGACGCCAGGCGAAGGCGTGAAGGTGGGTTTCCACCGCGTGGGAGATGAGGTCGACCCGGACGCCCGACCGCACCTGCCCACGCATCAACGCGCGCTGGCGGACTACGTGCGCGAGTGGATGCCGGGGCTCGACGCCGCATCCGCCGCGCCGATCAGCTGCACGTACACCTCGACCGACGACGGGACGTTCGTGCTGGATCGCCGAGGCCGGATCGTGGTGGGCGCCGGATTCTCCGGTCATGGCTTCAAGTTCGCCCCGGGCGTCGGCGGGATCCTCGCCGACCTCACGATAGATCCCACCGCGCGCGCCGCTGCGCCCTTCCGGCTGCCCTGATCCGCGCCGAAAGTCAGCGTGTGCGCGCCACCCGCTTCTCGTCCCACACGGGCTCGTCGGATTCGTACACGTCCCCGTCCGATCCGAACACCAGGAACCGGTCGAACGACCGCGCGAACCAGCGGTCGTGAGTGACGGCGAGCACGGTGCCCTCGAATCGTGCGAGCGCCTGTTCGAGCGCCTCGGCCGACTCCAGGTCGAGGTTGTCTGTCGGCTCGTCCAACAGCAGCAGCGTCGCCCCGGAGAGCTCCAGCAGCAGCACCTGGAACCGCGCCTGCTGTCCACCCGAGAGCGAATCGAACGTCTGCTGAGCCTGCCGCACGAGGCCGTACCGGTCGAGCGCCGAGCTCGCGGCATCACGCGGCATCCCGGCGCGTCGATCGTCGCCGCGGTGCAGGATCTCGAGCAGCGTGCGTCCGACGAACTCCGGATGCGCATGCGTCTGCGCGAACAGGCCGGGTACCACGCGCGCACCGAGGGCGGCTGTGCCGGTGTGCTCCACCGCGCTCAGCTGCTCGCCGGTCGCGGTGACATGGCCGAGCGTCGCATCGGGATCGCTGCCGCCGCGCGCCAACAGCCGCAGGAAGTGCGACTTCCCCGATCCGTTCGAGCCCAGCACGGCGACCCGGTCGCCGTACCAGACCTCGGCATCGAACGGACGCATGAGCCCGGTCAGCTCCAGCCGCTGCGCGACCACCGCCCGCTTGCCCGTGCGCGCGCCGCGCAGTCGCATGTCGAACTCCTGCGCGGGCGGCCGCTCCTCGGGCGGGCCGGCTTCCTCGAACTTGCGCAGACGGGTCTGCGCCGCCTGATACCGCGACGCGAAACCGTCGTTCGCCGAGGCTTTCACCTTGAGGTTCGCCACCAGGGTGCGCAGCTTCTCGTGCTGCTCGTCCCAGCGCCGGCGCAGCTCGTCGAGCCGGTCCATCCGGTCGATCCTCGCCTGCTGGTAGGTGCCGAAGCCGCCACCGTGCACCCAGGCCGTCGCGCCGGCTCCCCCGGGTTCGAGGGTGATGAGCCGATCGGCCGCACGAGCGAGCAGCTCGCGGTCGTGCGACACCAGCAGCACGGTCTTGGGCGTCTGACGCAGTTGTTCCTCGAGCCAGCGCTTGGTGGGCACGTCGAGGTAGTTGTCCGGCTCGTCGAGCAGCAGCACCTCGTCGGGCCCCCGCAGCAGCGCCTCGAGCGCGAGCCGCTTCTGCTCACCCCCGGAGAGCGTGGTGAGCTCGCGATACCGCGCCCGCTCGTACGGCACCCCGAGGGCAGCGATCGTGCACTGGTCCCAGACGGTCTCGTGCTCGTAGCCTCCGGCATCCGCGTACTCGGCGATCGCCGACGCGTAGGCCATCTGCGTGTCGTGCTCATCGCGTTCGATCAGCGCGTTCTCCGCCGCCTCGAGCCCTTCGGCCGCCGTGCGGATGCGTGCAGGAGCGACCCGCACCAGGAGCTGCTGGACGGTCTCGCCCGCCTCGCCGTGACCGACGAACTGGTCCATCACGCCGAGTCCGCCGTCGATCGTCACCACGCCGTCATCGGCCGTCTGATCGCCGCGGATGATGCGGAGCAGGGTGGTCTTGCCCGCGCCGTTCGGGCCGATCAGCGCGCTCGTCGAGCCGGCGCCGACGCGAAAACTCGCCTCGTCGAGAAGAGGTCTGCCGTCGGGGAGCGTCAAGGAGACGCTGGATACATCGATAGAGCCCACGGTGCGTGGCCGTCCTTCCGCCCGCGCATGCCGAGCCGACCAGGCTATCAGCAGGAGCGGGCATGCTCCACACCGCGTCCGGAGATGCTCCGAACGGTCAGACCAGAACGCTCGACGTCGGCACGGGAGCGGCGAAGAGATCGAGCACGGGGCAGTGCGCGTCGACGACGGTACGCAGGTTCTCGTACTCCTCGGGGGTGTTCGGGCCGGTGATGTCGACCGCCACCCGCACGTCGTGGAATCCTGCACGCCCCGACTCGTCGATGCCGAACAGCTTGCGCACGTCGAGGTCACCCTCCGCAGTGATCTCGATCCCGTCGATCGTGAGCCCGAGAGCCTGGGCGTAGAGCCGGTACACGACCACCTGACACGAGACGAGCGCACCCAGCGCATACTCGACCGGGCTGGCCGCCACGTCGTCCCCCGCGAGCGCGCCCGGCTCGTCGACGATGAAGCGGTGCTTGCCTGCGCGGATCTCGGTCGCCACGGAGCCGATGCCGCGCCCACTGACCCGATACGTCAGCCGGGCATTGGCGTCGTCCGCCGCGATCCGGTCGTTCCACGCCGATCCGGCGTCGGTGAGGCGCTGCGCGCGCTCGGGAGTTGTGACATCGGCGACACCGGCGAGCTGGTCCTGGAGAAGAGTCATGGCCCGACGGTAGCGACCATCCCGCGTGCGCTGCCGGCAATTCGTCATCCGGCTTCACACCGGGACACGCAGCGTCACGACGCCGAGATGTTCTCCGCTCGGGTCAGCGTCGCAGCTGCTCGATGCGCTCGGACTCGCCCCACGCGCGGTCCGCCGTGAGAACGGGCATGTCGAGACGTCGCGCGAGTGCGAGACACAACCGATCTCCCAGTGAGAGCCCGCTCCCGCGTTCCCATGACTCCGCGGCGGCTTCGGCGTCGCGCTGAGACACGGGTTCCACCCGCACTCGATAGCTGAGCAGCAAACCGGAAGCGACCCCCCAATCGGCACCGGCTGCGCGCACCTTCTGCGCGACCTCCGACCAGTTCGCCGCTCCGATCACCGACTCATCGAGGACTTCCTCGACCCGATCGGCGCCCGGGTCTCCCTGCAGGAACGCGAGGAGCGCTGACGCGTCGACCACCATCACGCAGCCGCGTCCTCGGAGTTCGCTGATCTGCGTCGCTCTGCAAGAAGGGACTCGAGAGCGTCCTTCCCTTCCAGCTGCGACCTCACCAGCGCCTTGGCTTGCTCCCGGGTGACGAGAATCACGCCTCCCGCCGTCTCGATCATGAGCAGGGGAACCCCCTGCTCCCAGTGCTGACGGGCACGGAGCTCGGCGGGGACCACCAGGCGCCCACGGTCGCCCATCGGTGCAACGAATGTGGTCCCCATGCCCCGAGAGTACCCTCCGGCTCGATGAGGGACTCAGTCGGGCCGGCTCAGGCTCATCAGCACTTCGGTGCGAGGCGCTGCCGGCAGGAAGAAGCGGAACTCCGTCCCGACACCCTCCTGACTCGTCACGTCCATCGTCCCCCCATGCGCCAGCACGATGGCCCGGGTGATCGTGAGGCCGAGCCCCACCCCCGGTACCGCGTTGCGCGTCGCGGTCGATGCACGGAAGAAGCGGGTGAAGAGCATCCCCTGCTCGTCCTCCGGAATGCCCACTCCGGTGTCCGCGATCGAGAACTCCACGCCTCCGTCGAGCGTCCGCACCCGAGCGGTGACCGTACCGCCTCGCGGCGTGAACTTGATGGCGTTCGAGAGCAGATTGTCGATGGCCTGCCCGATGCGACCCGCGTCGACGAAGACGGGGATCGCATCCGCCCCGACTTCGGCCACGAGATCGATGCCCTCGCGCTGCGCATGCGGCCCGGCCGACGTCACGGCCGATCGCACCAACTCGGCGACGTCGGTCTCCTCGCGCTCGAGCGGGAACCGCCCCGACTCGACCTGCGCCGTGAAGAGCAGATCGCCCACGAGGGTGAGCAGACGCTGCGCGTTGCGCTCGATGATGCCGACGAACTCCTGCTGGTCATCGGTGAGCGGCTGCCCCGGATCGTTCTGGAGCAGATCGAGGAAGCCGATGATCGCGCTGAGAGGCGTGCGGAGCTCGTGCGAGATCATCCCCACGAACTCATCCTTCATGCGGGCGACCTCGACGGCCCTGGTCTCGTCGGTCAGCACGAAGAGGTAGCCCTGCTGTGCGCCGGCGCCGTCCTTGTGCGGGCTGACCGTCACGCGCGCCGGAACCGTGGTGCCCCCTGCCGTGACCACCTCGATGTCGCTGTCCACCGTCGACCCGGCATCGGCCTGCGCGAACAGCGCTTCGATCCCGGCGGCGAGCTCGGCATCCCCCGGAGGATTCCCCCGCACGACCTGCGCGTCCTGCGCGTTCTCCGCGGCGAGCATCGAGAGCACGGCGGTGGAGAAGAAGCGATCGATGCGCACGTCGCGGAGCGCCTCGTCGACCGGCAGCCCGAGAAGCCGCACCGCGCCGGGGTTCCACGCCGTCACGATGCCGCGCCGATCCGTGGCGATCACCGCCTGTGCCGTGATGGACGACCAGAGGCTCTCGAACGAGTCGAGCAGCTCACGGTACTGACGCTCCTTGTCGCGCAGCTGCACGATCATCGCGACGTTCTCCGACAGCGCCCTGGTGCGTTCGGCGACGAGCTCCTCCGCCTGCTCCACGCGCATGCGCTGCTGTCTCGAGAGCTGGTTGATGACCGCCGCCACCGCCGAGAACACGAGCGGTCCGACCACGCCGCGCAGCCATTCGACCGAGGTCTCGGGCGGGTCGGTGAAGTACGGCATGAGCAGGGCGATCGAGGTCAGCCCGCCGACCACGAACACCCAGCGGATTCCGGGCGCCGCGGCCAGCCAGACCACGGGGAGGAGCACGAGCGAGGAGAAGAGCGAGGTGGCGCCACCGGTGCCGGTGCGGAAGAGGCCGAGCCCGGCGATGTCGACGATGGGGATGAGGAGGACGGCCCACCCGTCGATCGTGCCGCGCGCGGTGAGCACGGCGGCGAACGCGGTCGCCGCGAGGACCACCGCGATTCCCGCCACGGCCGGTGCGACGTGCGTGATCGGCAGGTCGGGGACCCACCAGGTCAAGATCGCCGCGATGACGGTCGCGATGACCGTCGGTGCCTGCTTGAGCAGCGGGCTCGGGTTGTCGAAGACCTGATACCAGCGGTTCTCCGCCCGGTCGAGCGGAGTCGCCCTCATCGCCGCACCGTCCCCACGATGGCATGCAGGTCGGAGCCGGTGATCGGCTTCGGCAGGGCGGCATCGGCCGGCGGATAGTCGGCGGCGTCGAGCACCGAGCTGATCACGAGGAAGCACTCGGGGAACCGCTCCCGGACCAGTCGCGCGCACTCCTGTCCCGAGATGCCGGGGAGGATGAGGTCGAGCACCGCCAGTACGGGATCGATCTCGGAGAACGCCGCGATCGCCGATTCCGCGTCACCGGCGATGAACACGTCGAAGCCCTCACGATCGAGGTATCGACGCAGCAGGGCGGCCTGGTCGGGAGCGTCCTCGACGACGAGGGCCAGCGGCCTCCCGGTCATCGAAGGAACAGCTCTCGCACGACGACGATGATGACGACGACGACCAGGGCGAGCAGGGCTTGAGGGATCAGTCGCCGCTCTCGTCGGGCGTCCGCGGCGATCTCCTCGACTTCGGCATCGTGCGACGGGGTTGCGGTCATGAGTCGACACGTCCGATCTTCTCGGTCTTGATCCAGGAGGCGTCGGCTCGACGCCATTCTTTGATGTAGGAGTCCACGGTGATCGCACACAGCAGCGACCCGTAGCCGCAGATGTACAGCAGCAGACCGGCGAAGAACCGTCCACCGGGAAGAGGCTCCACCGCGCGCGCCAGCCAGATGCCGAGCATCGAGATCGGGCCCCACAGGTAGAAGATCACGGCCCAGACGAAGCGGGATTGATCCGTCAGCCCCAGCCCGACGGCGGTCAGGAGCGATTCGAACGCCCAGGGGAAGAGGGCGATCGCCATCAGGATCAGGGCACCGAGCCCCGGGAACATGATCGCCTCGCGCCAGGAATGTCTGCCGGTCCGCGGGTCGAGCTGCACGGAGTAGAGCATCGAGAAGAGGTAGATGCAGGCCGCGGAGATCCACATGAAGCGGAAGACGAACTCGGCGATGTCGCTGTGCAGGACGAGCAGTGCGAGCATCCCCGCAGCCGCGAGCAGCATGAAGGCGGGCAGCAGCAGGATCGTGAACCAGGCCAGCCCGAAACCGAAGCTGCCCAGGTTGTGTTCGCGGCTCGGGCGGAACCAGAGCTTGCGGTAGATCGAGGTCAGCTGCACGTTGCCCCGCGCCCAGCGCAACCGCTGCTTCCACAGGCTGTCGATCGTCCGCGGCTCCTCGGCCAGCACGACCGCGTGCGGCTCGAAGACCATCCGACGTCCCTTGAGCTGACCCTCGAAGGTCGTCATGGTGTCTTCGGCGAGCGTGCCCGTCGGGATGCGTCCCCCGATGGCCTCGAGGTTCGCCCGCGAATGCAGCTGCGCGCCGCCGGCGAGGCAGGCGATCGCACCGCCCACGTTCTGCACCCGGCGGGCGGAGAGCTGGCCGATCACGTACTCGATCGCGATGAACCGGGTGAGGTAGTTGCGGTCGCGGCTGCCCTCAGCGATGTACGCCGTCACCGCGCCGACCTTCTCGTCGGCGAGGTGCCTGGTGAGCTTGCGCAGCGAGTCGCGCGCGAAGATCACGTCCGCATCCATGATGAGCACCGCTTCGGTCCACGAGTCGGCGAGGACCACATCGAGACCGTGGTTGAGCGTGTGCGCCTTGCCCTCGCCACCCTTCTCGCGACGCAGGTGCACGACGCGACCCGGATGGGCCTGCGCCTTCGCGCCGACGATCGCCGGGGTGTCGTCCGTGGACGCATCGTCGACGACGAAGACCCGGAGGCGTTCGGCGGGATACTCCAGCTGCAGCAGTCGTTCGATGGCCGGACCGATCACCGCGCCTTCGTTCCAGGCCGGGATGATGACGGCGACGTGCGGGTGGTACGGCGCCGCCTTGCCGTAGTGATTGCGGAACGCGTGCAGCGGCAGCACGAGGAACTGCAGCCCGGTATTGATCACGGGCAGCGTTCCCACCAGCACGCAGAGCAGGAGGACGATGACCAGCACGGCCTCCAGCACCGAGAGATCCGTCATCACGACACCTCCATCGCGTCGAGCAACGCGATCACCCGGGAGTATCGGCCGACCTCCGAGGCGTCATGACTGTCGGTGGAGGCGACGATCTCACCGCCGACGCGACGCAGGGCGGTCAGTGCCGGGACGTCGGGGCACCCCCACTTCTCGTTGACCTCGACGAGGGTGTCGGTCTCGGCGGCGGCTCGGGCCCAGGCTTCCGTCCGCTCCGGGCCGAGATCGTCTTCAGACAGGCCGATCTTCGGCAGGATCGAGAAGCAGTGCGCGAGCTGGTTCCCCGGGTACCGGCGCATCGTGGCGACGAGCGCCTCGACGAGCTGATCGAGCACATCGTCGGTCGCCCAGCCGGCGGCGATCCGCTCCCGGACCGCCGAGGGCCCGAGAGGACCGGCCGCACCGGGGAACTGATGATCGGCGATGAGGATGCGGTCGATCCCGTCCGGGAGCGTCGGGATGTCCAGCGTTCCCGCGGCGTCGAGGATCTTCGCCTCCACTCCCGTGAGCACCGCGAGACCATCCGGCACCCGGAGGGCCCGCACCGCAGCGAGGTACTCCGGCACCCAGGTGGTGCCCTGTCGCACGTGATCGACCAGACGCAGAGTGGTGAGTCCCGCGGCCGCCGCCGCCTCGACGTTCTGGGCGAGCGTCGATACGGCATCGTCCGAGAACGTCGAGTGGACGTGGTGATCGCCGCGAAGCAGAGCGTGGCTCACAGCTCCTCCTGATGCCCTGCATGGGCGGAGACCAGCACGTCTTCGATCTCGACGATCACGTCCTCCAGGAAGCGCACGGAAGCGACCTCACGGAACGGTACCTGCACCGGCAGCTCGCGCCCCAGGAACAGGTCGGCCACGAGCGACGGGATGTCGACGCCCGCGGCTATCGTCAGCGGCAGGGCCCCGGGAAAGCGCGGATTGACCTCGAGCAGCACGGCACGACCGGTGCGATCGCGCCGCAGCTGCACGTTTGCGACGCCGACCAGTCCGATCGCACGCGCGATCGATGCCGCCGTCTCCTCGAGCTCCGGGTCGCGGACGGTGCGCCCCGCGATCGCCACGCCGGAATCGACCCGGGCACGGGTGCGGGGCACGGCCGCGACGACGTTGCCGGCGGCATCCGCGATGACGTCGACCGAGTACTCCTCCCCCGGGAGGAAGTCCTGCACGATGAGTCCCTCGTCCGTCGGCAGCGCCTCGAGAGCCGCGCGATCGGGGACGAGCCGCACGCCACGGCTTCCCGCGCCTTGACGCGGTTTGGCGAAGACCGGGAACTCCCAGTCGACGGCCTCGGCGTCACGTCCGGCGAGAACCGTGCGCGGGGTGTGTCCGGTCGGCGCGCAGCGCTCGGCGAGCGCGAGCTTGTCGAGCGCGGTGTTCAGGGTGTCCGCCGACGGAGCGGCCAGGACAGCGGGGGCCAGCTCCTCCCGACGCTCGGCGAGCGCGATGAGCTCGACGTCGACGGTCGAGATCACCAGGTCGAGGCCGTCTTCCGCGACCAGGCGGGCGATCGCCGGTACGAAGTCGGCGTCCCTTCCCGGCGGCACCAGACGCCGCTGCGCCGGTGGAACCAGGTAGATGCCGCTCGCCCAGCCGTCCATGTCGGCGGCGAACACGGTCAGATCGGATCGGCGCAGCAGCGACCGGATCACCGCCACTCCTGCCGGTCCCCCGGCACCGGTCACCAGCACCCGCTTGGTCATCAGCTCTCCCGTCGCGTGAGTTCGTGGGCGCCGATGAACTCGGCGGTCTCGCGGACCACTTCGAGAGGTTCGACCGCGGTGCCTCCGCCGAACCTCGACCAGTACCGGGCCGTTGCGGTGACGAACTCGGGCGCCAGGTAGTCGCGGCTCGCGGTCTGCGATCCGAAGCGCTCCAGCAGCCGCAGCTTCTCGTCGAGGTAGTGGTCGATGCGCACGAACCTCGTGGGACGGAAGTCGATCGTGGAGGACGGGCTCTGGTAGCAGGCAACGGTGCCCACGCGCCGCGTCGCGACGATGGTGGCCTCGCTCACGGCGCGGTGATCCTGATGGCGGTCGTGACTCGAATGCGTGTAGACGATCGTCGGCTGGATCTCCTGCACGACCTCTTCGATGATCCGCACCGTGGAGCCGCCTCCGGAGATCTCCGTGTCGACGAGGTCCTTCAGGAACAGACGGGCGCCCAACATGTCGGCCGCGGCCAGGGATTCGTTCTGACGGCTGTCGGCGTCGCCCCCTCTGGCCCCGCGGGAGAGCGTGAGGATGGTGATCTCATCGTGAGCCGCGGCGTGCGCCGCGAGCAGCCCGCCGACGCCGATCTCGACGTCGTCGGGGTGCGCACCGATCGCGAGCACCCGCTCGGGCTTGCGCGCCTCTTCACGGCGTCGCCGCCCCTCTTCGACGAGACGGGTGACCGCCTCCACGAGCTTGCCGTTGTCGAGCGGCTTGGTGAGGAACTCATCCGCCTGCGCCCGCAGAGCAGAGACGGCGTACTCCACTGAGACGTGGGCGGTCATCACCACGACCGGAACCGAGGGAACCGTCTTCCGCAACTCGGCGAGCAGTTCGAGCCCGTTGAGTCCCGGCATCTCGATGTCGGTGACGACGACGTCCGGACGCACTTCGGCGACGCGCTCCACAGCCGAACGGCCGTCTTCGGCGACGTCGACGATGCAGCCGGCTCGCCGCTCGAGCACGGTCTTCACGAGCAGGGCGACGTCCGGATCGTCATCGACGACGAGAACGCGAGGGGATTCCTCCATGTACAGCTCTCCTTGGGGAGGTTCCCTGACCGATGGGGGTCGGTCACGCGATCTCGATGCCCTTCGACACCGGGTCCGCAGGGAAAGTCGAGCGGGGTATGTCGATTCTGGCATACGGCACCGTCCTGGCGACGGCGCCTCTCCTACGCTCCGGCGCGGGCCGCGCGCTTCTCCTCCTGGAAGACCCGGATCGCCTCGTACCGCTCAGCGGATCGGGCCCGCCTCTTCGCCGCTTCGTCTTCGCGATTCTTCGGCGGCGCCGTGGTGACGAGCTCGCTCAGGAGCCGGCTGACGACCACGGCGATCTCACCGACGGCGCTGTCGAACGCCGGCTGGTTGGCTCTCGACGGGGTTGTGGTCCCGGCGATCTTGCGCACGAACTGCAGGGCGGCGTCGTGGCATTCCTCATCGGTCGCTGCGGGTTCGAGGTTGTTCAACGGGACGATGTTCCGACACATACCGGAACGCTACGCCGCCCCGCACGCAGACGGAAGAGGCCGACCGGAGGTCCACGGCGCGGAGGGGATGGTGCGGTCGTGGGGCGGTCGCTACGCTCGGGGGCAACCGGGACCGCCCGTGCGTTCCCTCCCGCCTCGTCGACAGGAAAGCACATGACCAACCCCCCGTTCCCCGAACCGCCAGCGCCCGACTCCTCGAACCCGGTGCCGCCGCCGGCAGCCGCCCCCACTCCGCCTCCGCCCGCCTCGGCACCGACCTGGGATACCGCTCCGGGCGCGGCACCCGCCTCCGGATACCCGGCTCCCGCAGCACCCGCGTATCCGCAGCCGGAACCGACCCCTCCTGGACGCGTGCTGTCCATCGTCGGCCTCGTCCTCGCGTTCGTGGCTGCACCGATCGGCCTCATCCTGAGCATCGTCGCCGTCGTGAAGCTCGGCAAGGCGGGGCAGCCGAAGGGACTCGCGATCGCCGGCATCATCATCGGCGCGATCCTGACCATCGCCGGCATCATCGGGATCATCCTGTTCGCGACGGTCATCGCCGGCCTCATCGGCATGTGTGCCGAGCTGGGCACCGGCGTATGGGAGGTCGACGGCGTCACCTACCGGTGCGGCTGAGCCTCCCCCGACGAGAAGACGAGAGGGACCGGATGCGACACGCATCCGGTCCCTCTCGTCGTCTGTAGCGGCTACTTCTTGTAGTTCGGCGCCTCGACCACGATCTGCACGTCGTGCGGGTGCGACTCCTTGAGCCCCGCCGAGGTGATGCGCACGAACTTGCCACGCGTCTTGAGCTCTTCGATGGTGCGCGCGCCGACATAGAACATCGACTGACGCAGCCCCCCGACCAGCTGATAGGCCACGGCGGAGAGCGGGCCGCGGTACGGCACCTGCCCCTCGATGCCCTCGGGGATCAGCTTGTCGTCGCTGGGGACGTCGGCCTGAAAGTAGCGGTCCTTGGAGTACGAGGTCTGCTTGCCCCGGGTCTGCATGGCGCCCAGCGAGCCCATGCCGCGGTACTGCTTGAACTGCTTGCCGGACTGGAAGACGATCTCGCCCGGGGACTCGTCGGTTCCGGCCAGGAGCGAGCCGAGCATCACGGCGTCGGCACCGGCGACCAGGGCCTTGGCGATGTCACCCGAGTACTGCAGCCCGCCGTCGGCGATCACCGGAACCCCCGCGGGACGCGCGGCGAGCGACGCCTCGTAGACCGCGGTGACCTGGGGGACGCCCACACCGGCGACGACGCGCGTGGTGCAGATGGACCCGGGACCGACACCGACCTTGACGGCGTCGACGCCCGCGTCGACCAGTGCTTGGGCGCCCTCGCGGGTCGCGACGTTGCCGCCGATGATGTCGATGTGCTCGAACGAGGTGTCGGCCTTGAGACGGCGGACGAGGTCGATGACGCCCTGCGACTGCCCGTTGGCGGTGTCGACAACGAGCACGTCGACACCGGCGTCGCGCAGCGCCTCCGCACGCTCCCAGGCATCGCCGAAGAAGCCGATGGCGGCACCGACGCGCAGGCGGCCCTGGTCGTCCTTGGTGGCGAGCGGGTACTTCTCGCTCTTGTCGAAGTCCTTGATGGTGATGAGGCCGGCGAGCTTGCCGTCGCCGTCGATGAGCGGCAGCTTCTCGACACGGTGCTTGGCGAACAGCGCGATGACCTCGCCCGCGGCGACGCCGACGGGAGCGGTCACGAGGTTCTCCCGCGTCATGACGTCCTTGACGAAGGTGGTCTGACGCTCGAAGCCCGAGACGAACCGCATGTCGCGGTTCGTGATGATGCCGACCAGCTTTCCTTCGTCGTCGACGACCGGAAGACCGGAGATGCGGTACTTCGCGCAGAGGTTGTCGACTTCTTCGACGGTCGCATCCTGCGTCGTCGTGATGGGGTCGGTGATCATGCCAGACTCGCTGCGCTTGACGCGGTCGACGTGCGCGGCCTGGTCGGCGATGGAGAGGTTGCGGTGCAGGATGCCGATGCCGCCCTCACGGGCCATGGCGATCGCCATGCGGGATTCGGTGACCGTGTCCATCGCGCTCGACAGCAGCGGGGTGGCGACCGAGATGCGGCGCGTGATCCGCGACGAGGTGTCGGCCTCGCTGGGGATCACGTCGGTGTGCCCGGGGAGCAGCAGCACGTCATCGTACGTCAGTCCGACGAAGCCGAAGGGATCGTGCTGTTCCATGGATTCTCCTTCTGCGCGAGTCGCGCATGTCCGAGTGCGAGGGGGTGGTCGACGTCGGCCGGTGCGGGGCCGCGGCCCGTATGAAGATTCTAAGCGAGACACGCCCGAGAACATTCCCAGAGCCCCGTCGTTACCGGACTGTTGGCAGGGACCGTAGGCGAATCGCCGATCGCGCATTACGCTCAAGTGCGTCGTCCATCCCCGCGGTCGACCCGACACCGCGGAGACACAGCACTCAAAGTGGAGGTTGCGTGGGACCCACAACAATCGCTGTGCAGCGAAAGCGCCCCTGGGTGGTCGCGCTGCTCGCTATCCTCATGGCGCTCACCGCGTTCGTGTTCCTGCCCCCCTCATCGGCTTCGGCCGAGACGACGGACGACGGGCAGGAGGTCACGGAGTTCTACTTCGCCGGTGTCGTCACCTTCGACGATCAACCTGTCGAAGGCGTCGTCATGTCCATCGAGGGCAAGGGCTTCAAGGGTGAGACCGAGACCGACGCCGAAGGCAAATGGCGTCTCTACGTGCCCGAGAAGGAGAAGTACACCCTGACGGTCGACGAGTCGACCCTGCCCGAGGGCGTGATCGTCGACGCGACCCAGTTGCCGGAGGGAACGCAGCCGATCGCGGGGACGACAGCCTCCTTCGAGGTCGAGTTCGGTCTCACCGGGACCAAGATCATGAATCTGTTCCTCGGCGAGGGCCAGCGGGTCACGGTCTCCTTCGTCGACCAGCTGCTCTCACGACTGGTCGGCGGCCTGAACTTCGGCCTCCTGCTCGCACTCGCCTCGATGGGTGCCGCGCTCATCTACGGCACCACCCGGTTGTCGAACTTCGCGCACGCGGAGATGGTGACGTGGGGCGGTCTCGTCGCCCTGGTCACGACCACGTTCTGGCATCTCCCGCTCTGGCTCGGCATCGTCGCGGCCGTCATCGGCGGTGGCCTGTTCGGCTGGGCGCTGGATGCGGGGATCTGGCGTCCGCTGCGGCGACGTGGGCTCGGTGTCGTCCAGCTCATGATCGTCAGCATCGGACTCTCCCTGGCCCTCCGCTACGCATTCCAGTTCATCATCGGCGGAGGCACGTACCAGCTCCCCGGTGCCAGCCCCACGCCGATCCAGTTCGGTCCGATCTCGCTGTCGTACATCGACATGATCGCGATGGGCGTGAGCATCGTCGTGATCCTGGCGGTGGCGTTCTTCCTGACACGCACGCGGATCGGCAAGGCGACGCGAGCGATCTCCGACAACCCCCAGCTCGCCGCCGCCTCGGGCATCGACGTCGACAGGGTCATCCGCTACGTCTGGATCCTCTCCGGAACACTGGCCGCGATCTCCGGCATCCTCTGGGCCTACTTCCGCCCGGGTGTGAAGTGGGACATGGGCATGCAGATGCTGCTGCTGATCTTCGCCGCCATCACGCTGGGCGGTCTCGGCACGGCGTTCGGCGCCCTCGTCGGCTCCCTCATCGTCGGCATCGCGGTCGAGGTCTCGACCCTCTGGATCCCGTCGGACCTGAAGTATGCGAGCGCCCTCGTGGTGCTCATCGTCATCCTCCTCGTGAGACCGCAGGGTCTGCTCGGACGCAGGGAAAGGCTGGGCTGATCACCATGGACTTCGGAAGCATCTTCTCGAACACGGCCGTCTACCTGTTCAGCCCGGTCACGATCGCCTACGCCCTCGCGGCGACCGGCCTCGCCGTGCACTTCGGATACGCGGGTCTGCTCAACTTCGGCATGGCCGCCTTCATGGCCATCGGCGGCTACGGCTACGCCATCTCGGTGCTGAGCTTCGGCCTGCCCTGGTGGATCGGCATGCTCATCGGTCTGCTCGGCGGCGCGTTCTTCGCCGTCCTCCTGGGCATCCCGACGCTGCGCCTGCGTGCCGACTATCTCGCGATCGCGACGATCGCGGCCGGTGAGATCGTCCGCCTCCTGTTCACGACGCAGCTGTTCGACGAATGGACCAACAGCGCCGACGGCCTCGCGCAGTACAACGGCGGATTCCGCGATGCGAACCCCATCCCCACGGGCACCTACGGGTTCGGCCCCTGGATGTACAGCGCGAACGATCTCTGGAACCGCGTCTTCGGCGTGATCGTCCTGGCGGTCGCCATCCTCCTGGTGTGGGCGCTGATGCGCAGCCCGTGGGGTCGTGTGCTCAAGGGCATCCGCGAGGACGAGGACGCGGTGCGGTCGCTCGGCAAGAACGTCTTCGCCTACAAGATGCAGGCGCTCGTGGTGGGTGGTGTGATCGGCGCCGCGGGCGGGATCATCTTCGTGCTCCCCTCCGCGGTCGTCCCCGGCAGCTACTCGACGTCGCTGACGTTCTTCCTGTGGACCATCCTCCTTCTCGGCGGCGCGGCCACGGTGTTCGGGCCCACGCTGGGTGCGGTGCTGTTCTGGGTGGTGTTCGCCTTCATGGCCAACCTGCTCCCCTCGATGGCGAAAGCAGGGCTGCTGCCGATGTCCGACAGCCAGGCATCGACGCTGGTGTTCGTCTTCGTCGGCATCGCGCTCATGCTGCTCGTGATCTTCCGCCCCCAGGGCATCCTCGGCGACAAGAGGGAGATGACCTTTGTCAAATGAACTGACCCCCGAACAGGTCCCCGGCCCCGGCGATGACGCCGCGACGGCTGCGCCGTCCACGGGGAGCATCCGCCGCCCGAAGACGACCGGCCTGACCAAGGGAGAGGTCAAGCCCGGCGTCGCCAAGGTGGATCCGATCCTCGTCGTCGACGCGGTCCAGCGTCGTTTCGGTGGCCTGACCGCCGTCGACGTCGATCACCTCGAAGTGCCCCGTGGCGCGATCACCGCTCTAATCGGCCCGAACGGCGCGGGCAAGACGACGCTCTTCAACCTGCTCTGCGGATTCGACAAGCCCAACAGCGGCACCTGGTCGTTCGACGGCACCAGCCTCTCCGGAGTGCCGTCGTTCAAGGTGGCCAGGATGGGGCAGGTGCGCACGTTCCAGCTGACCAAGTCGCTCTCGCTGCTGACCGTCCTCGAGAACATGAAGCTCGGCGCTCCGCATCAGCGCGGCGAGGGCTTCTGGTCGAGCCTGTTCCCCTTCCTCTGGCGCGCGCAGGACACCGAGATCGAGGGCAAGGCGCGGGAACTGCTGACACGCTTCAAGCTCGACGCCAAGGAGAAGGACTTCGCCGCATCGCTCTCGGGAGGTCAGCGCAAGCTCCTCGAGATGGCCAGAGCGCTGATGAGCGATCCGACGCTGGTGATGCTCGACGAGCCGATGGCCGGCGTCAATCCCGCCCTCACACAGTCGCTCCTCGACCACATCCTCGACTTGAAGGAGCAGGGGATGACCGTGCTCTTCGTCGAGCACGACATGCACATGGTCCGCCACATCGCGGACTGGGTGATCGTGATGGCCGAGGGCCGCGTCGTCGCGGAAGGGCCTCCCGACGAGGTCATGGAGAACCCGGCGGTCGTCGATGCCTACCTCGGTGCACATCAGGACCTCGACCTGGGAGCGGTCACCGGGCGCATCCCCGTGCTCGAGGACGCCGCGGCGGTCAGACTCCGCGAGAAGATCGAAGCAGAAGCGGAGGCCGAGCTCGAAGCGAGCGATCCGGTCTCCGGGACCGAGGGGAAGGGCAGCGCATGAGCGCGGAGACGCCGACCAACGCACCGCAGGCCATACCGCAGGACGACGTCGTCGTCGAGCTGACCGATGTCCATGCCGGATACCTCCCCGGAGTGAACATCCTCAACGGTGCGAACCTCATCGCCCGCCAGGGGGAACTGATCGGGATCATCGGCCCGAACGGCGCCGGCAAGTCGACCCTGCTGAAGGCCATCTTCGGTCTGGTGAACGTGCGCAGCGGCGACATCACGGTGAAGGGCGAGAGCATCGTGGGCCTGAAGGCCGACAAGCTCGTCCGGCGCGGAGTCGCCTTCGTGCCGCAGACGAACAACGTCTTCCCCTCTCTTTCGATCGAGGAGAACCTGCAGATGGGGCTCTACCAGAACCCCAAGATCTACACGGAGCGGCTCGAGTTCGTGACCGGCATCTTCGCCGAACTGGGAAAGCGGCTCAAGCAGCGCGCAGGCTCCCTCTCCGGCGGCGAGCGGCAGATGGTCGCGATGTCGCGCGCGCTGATGATGGATCCGTCGGTGCTGCTGCTCGACGAGCCGTCGGCCGGCCTCTCCCCCGTGCGTCAGGATGACGCGTTCATCCGGGTGTCCGACATCAACAAGGCCGGCGTCACGACGATCATGGTGGAGCAGAACGCCCGACGCTGCCTGCAGATCTGCGACCGCGGGTATGTGCTCGACCAGGGCAAGGATGCCCACGAGGGCACCGGGCGGGATCTGCTGAACGACCCGAAGGTGATCGGTCTCTACCTCGGAACGCTCGGCACCGACGCGGCCTGAACCGCCGACATCGACGCGGCGACACCACGACAGGACATCACACGACAAAGGCCCCGGATCGGATCCGGGGCCTTCGTCATGTGATCGTCTGATCAGTTGGTGCGGGTGATCATGTTGTCGGCACCGTACTTGTAGATGCCGATCGATGCGCCCTGCGGGTCGCCGGCCTCATCGAAGGTGATGTCGCCGGAGTAGCCGTCGTAGTCGGCCGTGCCGCCGTCGTTGATGATCTTGGCGCACTCGGCGAAACTGGTGCACTTCTTGCCGTCGCCGGAACCGCCCGAGACCTCCTGCATCTTGGCCGCGATGTCCGCGCCCTCGGTGGAGCCCGCCGCCAGCGACGCCAGAGCCACGAGGATGACGGCGTCGTACGCCTCAGCCGCGTAGGTGAAGTCCTTGACCTCGGGGTTGCCCTCGCCGGTCCAGTAGTCCTGCAGACGCGAGGTGAAGTCATCCGCGAGCGCAGGACCGGCCTTGGTTCCCTGCGCGCCCTCGAGCGAGACCGGGATCTCTGTGCCGTAGTCGGACAGGTTGCCGTCGACCATGTAGAACTTGTCGGCCGAGATGCCGGCGTTCACCAGCAGCGGTGCGATGGTCTTGAACTGGTCGAACGACACGATCGCGACCGCGTCGGGGTTCTGCGCCTTGATCGACTCGACCTGCGCGTCGAACTGCGCGTCGCCCACGTTGAACGAGACCGACTCGACGACCTCACCGCCAGTGCTCTCGAACGTCTTCGTGATGGCGTCGTTGAGGCCGGTGCCGTACGCGTCGTTCTGGTAGATGATGCCGAGCGTCTTCGCGCCGTCCTCGGCGATCAGGTTGCCGAGCACCTCGCCCTGCAGCAGGTCACTGGGGGCGGTGCGGAAGTACAGGCCGTTGTCATCCCACGTGGTGAAGTCGGGCGACGTGTTCGACGCCGAGATCTGCAGGATGCCTGCGCTCACGTTGCCGTCGAGGATGAGCTTGGAGACGCCCGACGCCGCGGCGCCGACGATGGCGGAGACGCCCGCGCCCTGCAGCTTGGTGATCGACGTCTCGTACGCCTTGGTGTCGGTGTCGCCCTCGTCTTCGGCCGTCAGGTCGATCGTGACGCCGGCGGCGGCGTCGTTGACCTCCTGGACGGCGAGCCCGACACCGGACTCCATGGGCGGGCCGAGGAACGCCAGCGAACCCGTCTGCGGAAGCAGCGAACCGAGCTTGAGCGTCAGATCGGCGGCGGGCTTGTCGCTGCCGCCGCTCTCCGAGCTCGGAGTGCTGCTGCAGCCGGCGATGACGATGGCGGATGCACTGATCAGTGCGATCCCGGCGAAGACCTTCGCTGTGCGCGAGCCCTTCAATGCGTTCATGATGCTCCCTTGCGTAACTGAACGTGGATTGTGGCCACAATCGGGTGCTCTAACACTAGGGCGTGAGTCCCGCGCACAGGGGTCGCAAGTATCTCGGTGCGTTAACGATCCGACACCCGGTCCCTCTGCGGATGAATCCGGGGATCAGGCGGGTTCGGCCCGGGGAATCCTGCGCCCCCGACGCGCGGCGAGCAGCAGGTCGACGATGAAGACGCCGATCGCGATCCACACGATGATGAAGCCCGCCCAGCGTTCGGCCGGCATCGGCTCATGCAGCACCAGGACGCCGATGAGGAACTGCATCACGGGGGTGATGAACTGGATCATGCCGATCACGGTGAGGTTGATGCGTCGGGTCCCCGCGGCGAAGAGCAGCAGCGGGACGGCCGTGGCGACACCGGCGAAGGCCAGTAGCAGCGCATGCGCCCAACCGTTCGTCCCCATCGTGATCCCCGTGGTCTGTGCGACGACGATCAGCTGCACCACCGCGATGGGGATCAGCCAGAACGACTCCAGCGTCAGACCGCTGACCGCATCGACGGCAGGGCCGATCTTCTTCTTGATGAGTCCGTAGACCCCGAAGGACGCGGTGAGTGACAGCGCGATCCACGGGAACTCCCCGTAGGCGACGACGATCACGACGACGGCGATCGCGGCGATGCCGATCGCCGCCCACTGCAATCGGCGGATGCGCTCCTTCAACACGAAGACGCCGAGCAGGACGGTCGTGATCGGGTTGATGAAGTAGCCCAGACTCGTCTCGACGACGTTGCCGCTGAGGGTTCCGATCAGGAACACCTGCCAGTTGACGTAGATCAGCAGCCCCGCGAGCGCCGTCCAGCCCAGCAGCCGGGGTTGCCGGATGATGACGCCGAACGCCGCCCAGCCGCGCATGACCGTGAGCAGCAGGAGGCAGAAGACGAACGACAGCAGGACGCGCCAGGCGACGACCTCCCACGGCCCCGTCGGAACCAGGAGGAGGAAGTAGAGGGGAAGCACACCCCAGAGGAGGTAGGCCCCACCGGCATAGGCGACGCCGGCGGTCTGCGCGGCGCGGGTGGTCTGTGGTGGCACCGCACAACCCTATGCCCGCGGCGGCGTCGCGAACGGCGCCGCCGCCCCGTCGATCGCAGTTCGGCAGGAATCGGACGCTCGCTGGCGGATGCAGAAGGGGCCCGGATGCGATACGCATCCGGGCCCCTTCGATGGCCTTGCCCGCCCCTCAGGAGAGACGGGAATCAGGTTCCGCAGATCAGCGGACGACGACCGCCAGGACGTCGCGGGCCGACAGGACGAGGAACTCGTCTGCGCCGAACTTCACCTCGGTGCCGCCGTACTTGCTGTAGAGCACGCGGTCGCCGACAGCGACGTCGAGCGGAACACGGTTGCCGTTGTCGTCGATGCGGCCGGGGCCGACCGCCACGACCTCGCCCTCCTGGGGCTTCTCCTTGGCGGTGTCGGGGATGACCAGGCCACTCGCGGTGGTCTGCTCGGCCTCGACCTGCTTGATGACGATGCGGTCCTCGAGCGGCTTGATGGAAACCGACACGGTCTACCTCTTCTTTCTTGACGCTGACACGAAAGACTTGTTCGCACTCTCAACCCGAGAGTGCTAATCCAGTCTAGGCGCTCGGCTGGCACTCACGCAATGCGAGTGCCAGTGCGCGCCGCAGTTCGACGACTCGCCCGGGCAATTAGGCTGAGCGGGTGGAGATGTCCGAGCTGCGCGCCCTGCTGACCCCCGCCGGTCTCGAACTGCTCGACACGGTCGGGCCCATCGATTCGACCGCCGATGTCGCCCGCACCGTCTCGCGGCTGCGCGCGGGCGGCCACTCCCCCGAGCTGGTCTCCGCCGTCGTCGGCCAGGCCCGCCTGCGCTCCAGGGCCACCGCGAAGTTCGGGCCCTTCGCCGCACGCATGCTGTTCACCCGCGCGGGGCTGGAGCAGGCGACGAGGCTGGGCGTCGCAGCCCGGCATGCGCAGCGGATCCGTCACGCCGGTTTCACCCGTGTCGCCGACCTCGGCTGCGGAATCGGCGGTGACGCCCTGGCCTTCGCCGGCGCCGGACTCGATGTGCGCGCCGTCGACGCCGACGAGGTGACCTCGGCGATCGCCGCCTACAACCTGGCCCCGTTCGGCGACAGCGCGGTCGTCGACCATCGCACGGCCGAAGACGCCTTCTCGTCGCTGGACCCGGGGAGCGCGGTCTGGATGGACCCGGCCAGACGCACTTCGGGTCACAGCGAGACCCGACGCGTCTCGGCCGACGACTACTCCCCCTCGCTGGACTGGGCATTCGAGGTGGCGGCTCACCATCCGACCGGTATCAAGCTCGGACCGGCGCACGACCGCGACGCCCTGCCGGTCGACGCCGAGGCACAGTGGGTCAGTGCCGACGGCAGCGTGGTCGAACTGGTCGTCTGGAGCGGCGCGCTCGCCCGGGAAGGGGTGCGGCGGGCGGCCCTCGTGATCCGCGACGAGCGCTCGCACGAGCTGACGGCGCCGGCGGACGCCCCCGATGAACCCGTGCGCGAGCTCGGCGCGTTCGTGCACGAACCGGACGGCGCCGTGATCCGTGCGCGGCTGATCGGCGAGGTCGCCCGGAGCCTGGAGGCGGGGATGCTCGACGAGCACATCGCGTATCTGACCTCCGACGCGGCGTTGACGAGTCCTTTCGTGCAGTCCTTCCGGGTGCGCGAGACCCTCCCGGCCCACCCCAAGGCGATCAACGCCGCCCTCCAGGCGCAGGGCATCGGGCGCCTGGAGATCAAGAAGCGCGGAGTCGACGTGGATCCCGCCGCTTTCCGCAAGAAGCTCACGCTGCGTGGGGACCAGGAGGCGACACTCATCCTGGCCCGCATCGGCGATCAGCGCCGCGCGATCCTCGCCGACCGGGTGCCCGCAGCGAACTGACCCCCGCTCAACGCTCCGCGTCGCGACCCGGCGGCTCGACCACGATGGGGTCACCGGGAGGCGCGTCGACCCGAACGGTATCCCCCGGCTCCGCGCCGGTCACCGGCGCGTCGGTGATGGTCAGATAGGGCGTCTGCCACCTCGTGAACCGCGCCTCGAGCACCGACGAGCCGACGACCCCGCCGGAAGCCCCGTCGACGTCATCGATCCGCGCTTCGATCCCGGATTCCGCTGCCGCGTCGAGAGATGCGCACGCCGTCAGATCGACGGCGTCGACGACGAGGCACTTCTCGATCTCGCCCTCGTCCGAGAGACGGTCGCCGACCCACACCGGGGCCGTGCGGAAGTAACCCACGATCTCGATCGTGAACGCGAACCCCTCATCCACCAGTTCCTCTGCCCGCGTGCGCTCGCCGCCGGCGAACTGCGACGGCGCGGTGGAGGGCATCGACCAGTGCTGGAGCACGACCATCGGCTCCCCCGTCGTCGAGACGAGCATCGTGGCGTTCACACCCCCCACACCACGCGGGTCGCCTTCCGGGTCGTCGTCCGGCGCGGCGAGCGGCACGGGAAACGACACGCTCAGGCCGCGTCCGGTGTCGGCGACCGGCAGACAGTTCGACTGCGACTGTTCGCCCGCATCGAGGATCACGCAGACGATGCTGCCGTCGTCCTTGGTCGCGTACCACGCCAGGGCCTCTTCGTCCCGAGCGACGGCGCGGATCGAGCCGGGGTCGAAGTCGGCCGCGGCGAGCACCTCGCGGCGTTCCTGCTGCGCTGCCGTGAGCGGGATGCTCCCGTCTCGTGGCGCGAAAACGGCTCCACCGATGGCGGTACCGAGCGCCAGAAGCAGGACGGCGAGCGCCGACACGCCCCACCGATAGCGCCGAAGGGCACGGCGAACCGCGCCCCATGACCGTGGCGCATCCACCGGCTCAGACTCAGGCACCGGCACCGGCACCGGCACAGGCACCGGCACAGGCACCGGCACCGGCACCGGCTCAGGCTCAGGCGCATCCACCGGCTCAGACTCAGACAGAGGACGCTCCGGGCCGATGCTCACCGCGAGTGGCTCCGCAGGAGTCGGCGTGCTCGTCGACATCGCGGATCGTCGAGCGTCCTCGAGCTCGCGCAACCGCCGGATCTCGTCATCCGTCACCACACCGTCGCGGGCGTAGGCCCTGCGCCGGAGCGCGCGGAGCTCGTCGGCGTCAGCCTCCCCCTGCACGGCCGGCACCCCCCTCACGCCTGATCGTCAGCGAGGAGTTCCCGTTGCTCGCGGTCGGAAGCTCGAGGCGCACGAGCTCGCCGCTCGCATCGTCGAGCACGTTCAGCACCAGCGTGGCACCCTGCTCCTGCATCGTGAGTGCATCCGCGCAGACGCGCGGGAAGCGGTCGTCCGAGCCGTCGTAGATCAGGCAGGTCTGGAAGCCCTCGAGCTCCATCCCCGTCCACACCGGCACCTCTCCGTCGTAGCCGATGACCCAGAGCGAGTTGATCTCGAACCCCTGCCCGGCGATCCGCTTCGCCTTCTCCGCCTCCTCGGCGTTCTCGTAGATGACGCCGTTGGTGGTGCCGGGACCGTACTCCGACGTGTGGACGGCGACGGCGGGCTCCCCGGAGGGGGCGAACATCAGCTGCACATTGAGCTCGCGTCTGATCTCGTCCTTCGACTCCAGCGTGACCGCGCCGAAGAGCCCCGTCCTCTCGACCGTCTCGGTACGCTCGCAGGTGGGCAGGGCCGACGGGGATGTCGCCACGAGCAGGCACGTGCTCTCTCCGTCGTCCTTGGTCGCCGCCCAGATGACCGCGCCCTGTTCCACCGCGAGGGCGCGCAGGGATCCCTGATCGTAGCGCCCACCCGCGATCAGGGCGCTCTGCCATTCCTGCTGCTGCGCGGTCAGGGCGACCGAAGCGGTGCCGGATCTGCCGAAGAGCATCCAGCCGCATCCCACACCGACGACCAGCAGCACCGCGACGGCGATCGCGGCCGCCCGCCAGTGCACGCGCAGCAGTGGGAGGACGCGCGGGGCGATGTCGTGCGAGGCTGCGTCGTCGGCAGCCGTCCCCGCCGCAAGCGACGTCTCCGCATCCGATACCTCGGCGGCATGTGTGCCCTGGCGCTCGGTTCCGGTGTCCGGGAGATCGACCGGGGATCGTCCAGCCGCCTCCGACGCGGAGGAGGTCACGGCATCGACGGGTGACGCCTCGCCGCGCGGCGCGATCGGACGCGCGACCCGGCGCTCCTCCAGCTCGCGCAGTCTGGCCGCGTCGGCGCCCGTGAGCGAGGAGTCCCGGGCATAAGCCCGCGCCTGCAGGGAGCGCAGTTCCTCGAGCTCCGCCGCGTCCAGCACCGGTCAGCCGAGTCTCTCGAACTGCATGCCGGCCCAGACCAGCCAGCCCAGGCTGTAGACCGTCGCGCAGAGACCGAGCACGAGCGCCCACCGCGCGATCGCCCGGCTCTCGACAGGGCGACGCAGCGACATGATCGCCGCGATCACCGAGACCACCGCGACGGGGATACCCCAGCCGACGAAGAACGATGCCCCGAGAGCCACGATCGCGGCCAACAGCGCCCAGGGAGCGAGACGGGTGTCGTCGATCGGCACGGATCCCGTCGACGGCTCCCACTCCGTGTCATCGGGCGCATCGATGTCCGGACCGGTCGCGACGACCGGTTCGATGCCGACAGGCCCGGTCGGCATCTTGGTGTAGCCGTCACGGCGGGCGCCGGGCAGACGAGCGTTCCCGGCCGGATGCTCGACCTCGCCGCTGGGACGTTCGATGCGCGCCGCCGGCGTCGTCGAGGGTGTCGCCTCGGGAGAGCCGGAAACGTCGCTCATGCCGACACCGCCTCCGCGATCTGGATCTCGGTCACGGGAAGCGTCGAGTCCGCACCGAAGTCCAGGGTGGACGGACGGCGGCCGGACGAGATCAGCTCGGCGGCGAGCGCCGCGATCATCGCGCCGTTGTCGGTGCACAGGGACAGTGGCGGAATGCGCACCGTGACCCCCGCGGCTCCGGCCCGTTCCAGAGCGACCTCACGCAGACGCCGGTTGGCGATCACGCCGCCTCCGAGCAGCAGCCGCGGCACACCGAGGTCGGCGCAGGCGGCCAGCGCCTTCGTGACCAGAACGTCCACCACCGCTTCCCGGAAGCTCGCAGCGACATCGGCGACCGGGACGTCGACCCCCTCGGCTTCACAGCGCTCGACCCAACGGGCCACCGCGGTCTTCAGCCCCGAGAACGAGAAGTCGTAGCGGTGCTTCGCCAGGTCGGAGGCACGGGACAGCCCGCGGGGGAACCGGATCGCGTTCGGGTCGCCGTCGGCCGCTGCGCGGTCGATCTCCGGTCCGCCGGGATACGGCAGCGAGAGCAGGCGGGCGACCTTGTCGAAGGCCTCTCCCGCCGCGTCGTCCATCGTCTCCCCCAGCAGCTCGACGTCGGTGGTGAGGTCGCGCACATGCAGCAGCGAGGTGTGTCCACCGGACACGAGCAGCGCGACGGTCGGATATTCGAGCGGAGCGGAGTCGGCGGTGAGGATGTCGGCGGCGATGTGCCCGACCAGATGGTTCACCGCGTACAGGGGCTTGTCGAGCGAGACCGCCAGGCCCTTCGCCGCGCCGACGCCGACCATCAGGGCCCCGGCGAGCCCAGGGCCGCTCGTGACGGCGACCGCGTCGAGGTCGTCCAGGCGCACATCGGCCTCGGCGAGTGCCGCATCGATCGCCGGCTGCAGCGCCTCGAGGTGCGCTCGGGCGGCGACCTCGGGCACGACGCCGCCGTATCGCGCGTGCTCGTCCATGCTCGAGGCGATGGTGTTCGAGAGCAGGGTACGTCCGCGTACGATGCCGATCCCCGTCTCGTCGCAGCTCGTCTCGATGCCGAGGACCAGCGGTTCGCTCATGACTTCGCCTCCTCGGCCGTGGTGCCCGGCACCGGGTGACCTGGCAGTTCTCGACGCATCACGATCGCGTCGACGTCGTCGGGCTGATAGTAATGCGGGCGGCGGGCGATCTCTTCGAAACCCTCGGCCCGGTAGAGCCCCTCGGCAGAGGGGTTGTCGGCCCTCACCTCGAGGAAGATCTCGCGCGCACCACGCTCCGAGGCCGCCGCGAGCAGCGCACGCAGCAGCGTCCTGCCCCGCCCCTGGCCGCGGTACTCGGCGAGCAACGCGATGGTCTGGACGTCGGCGTCGGCGCTTCCCTGCAGGGCGCGCACCCCGCCGTACCCGACCACCGCCCCCTCATGCTCGTCGACCAGGTACCGTCCGTGCGGGCTCGCCAGCTCGGCGGCCATGGTCTCCGAGCTCCAGGCGTCCGACGGGAACGACCGGTTCTCGATCGCCATGATCGCGTCGAGGTCTTCGACGGTGGCGTGGCGAAGCGTCATGTGCCCACCTTCTTCGGGGCGCCGGGGAGCGTGACGTCGGGGTGACGCATGTAGAGAGGCTCGTCGCCGGCGAGGGTGCGACCGGCCGCGAGCGCGCGTGCGCCGACCCGCGCCAGATCCGTCCCCGAGAGCGTCGCCACATCGATACGTCGGATGCCGTCGAGGTGCGCGTCGGCCTCTGTGGCCCGCACGAGCACGGTGTCGGAGACGGTCACCGGGATGCCGTCGTCGTCGAGGCCGTGGAACACGGTGATGGCGACCTCGCGGCGGCGGGCGTCCGTCACGATCGCGAACGGTACGGTCGCGGCGTCGGCCTCGAGAGCAGTGAGTGCTGCCGCGAGATGGCTGGGAACGGGGATCACCGGCAGTCCGCGCCCGAGGGCGAAGGTGCGCGCTGCGGCGATGCCGATGCGCAGCCCGGTGAAGGGACCGGGTCCCATGCCCGCGACCACGTGGGTGATCTGGGCATCGCCCGCCTCGTGGAGAGCACGGACGAGGAGGTCGCCGATGACCTCGGCATGGCCGAGCGGGTCGACGGCACCGGCTTCGGCGCGTCGCGTCCCGTCGGCATCGATGAGGGCGACAGCCGTGCCCAGGGAAGTATCGACGGCAAGGATCACGACTCCAGATTAGCCGCCGTCCCCTGAGGAGAGCGGCCGACGCGAGCCCAGGTCCGGGGTCAGCCGAGCGGGGCGCGCAGCGGGTAGTCCTGATCCTCGAGGATCACCTGCGATGCGGCTCCCGTCGTCCGGTTGACGATCACCGGGGCGAGGAGATTCACGCTCACCCCCTCAGCGGACGGATGGGCGACCACGAGGATCAGCGCGTCATCCGGCGATCCCAGCGCAAGCCCCTCCGCCTGCTCGTCGGTCAGGATCGGCGCGTACTCGCTCAGAACGCTCCGGGGATCGACGAGGTAGAGGCGCAAGGCGGAGTCGTCGACGGCGCGCATCGAGAAGAGCCCGTCGGATCCGTCGACGGGTGCGAGCGCGAATTCGACGTGGGGGGCGAGTCCCGGCGGCGGGGCGAGGAAGGTCAGTGCGGCGGTCATCGGAGGAAGTCCATGAGCGAGGGCTGGAGGACGCGCGCATTCACGGCGAGCGCCGAGCGGTACACGAGCTCCTGTGCCTGCAGGCGCACGAGCACCTCGATCGAATCGACGTCCTCCACCGCCGTCCTGCGGGACTCGAGGGACACGGAATTCTGCACTGCCGCCTCCTTGGCGCGTTCGATCTGAGCCTGTCTGGTGCCCACGGAGCCCTGCACCGCGAGCATGGCCGTACGGCGACCGTCGATCTCGCCGAGACGGGGACCGACGTTCGTGCCGGATCGGAGGTCGGCGACGATCTTGTCGACGAGGGCGAAGACCGAGTCGTCTCCGGTGCCGTACACGGCGGCGCCGTCGGTGTCGACGCGGACGGATGCCGCGTCCGACACCCGTCGGGTGACCTCGGCTCCGGGCACCCCGCTGTGGCTGTAATCGGCAGCGAAGGCCGCGGTGTCGGAGGTACCGGCGAACACGGAGCGTCCGAGCAGCCGCGTGTTGGCCTGGGAGAGGAGCTCTTTGCGGATGCCCTCGAGCTCGACGGCGAGGGCCTCCTTGGCGGTGGCGTCGAGCGCGCCGTCGTTCGCGCCCTGGGCGGTGAGGTCGCGGACGCGCCCCAGCAGAGCCGTGCTCGCGGTGATGGCCGTGTCGGCGGCGGTGACCCATGCCAGGCCGTCGTCGATGTTGCGGGCATACTGCTCGGTGCGGCGCTGCTCGGCATGCAGTGCGAGTGCGGCTGCCGCGGCTGCCGGATCGTCGGATGGGGCGGCGAACGCGCGCTGGGACGTCGCCTGCTCCTGCAGACGCGCCAGCTCGGAGAGGTTGGACTGCAGCTGGCGCATGGCCGTCTGCGTCATCGCGGATGACGTCACTCGAGAGATCACGGTGCTCCTTCGCTCAGCGTCCGACGAGACCCGTGCGGTTGATGAGCACGTCGAGCGCCTCATCCACCGCGGTCATCACGCGGGCTGCGGCCTGGTAGGCGGTCTGGTAGGTGAGCAGGCTGATCGTCTCCTCGTCGCCGTCGACAGCCGCGACCGACTGCTGTGCGCCGACCGCGGCGACTGCAGCGGAATCGGAGAGCTTGGCGCGCTGCACGTCGGCGGCCGTCGCGACGCCGAACCGGGTGACCTGATCGGACCAGATCGCATCGGGAGAGCCGGCGCGCCGGCCGATCTGGGAGATCAGGTCGGCGTTCGTCGCGTCCAACGCCCCCGACCCCGGGGCGGCGAGCGCCAGTTCGGAGGCGGATCCGACCGCGACCTTCAGACCGAGCGCTGCGGATCCGGTGGCGGGGAGGGTGAAGAAGTCGCCGCCGGCCTGGCCCGTGGAGGTGACGCCCGCCCGGTGCTGCGCGTTCATCGCGTCGGCGAGGGCCGTCGCCACAGTGTCGTAGGTCGCCGCGAGTCCGGCGAGCATGCCGCCGTCGGCCGCGGGTGCCAGAACCGAGAGCGAGGCGCCGAGCTCGCCGCCGTCGATCGACACGGGGAGATCGGGCGCGGACGCCCAGGAAAGGCTGAAGCGCTGACCGGAGTCGATCGAGGCCGGGCCCGTCAACACGAGATGGCGGGCGTCGGAACCCGAGACCAGTGCGTTGCCCCCGAGGCGGACCGTCATCGTGCCGTCGGCCTCGATCGTGGCCGCTGCCCCGGACATCCTCGCCACGTTCTGCGCGAGGACGCTGCGCTGATCCATCAGCTCGTTCGCCGAGCGACCGGAGGCGAGCGCGTCGCGGATCTCGTCGTTGAGCACCGCGATCTGGTCGGCGGTCGCATTCACCTGCGAGACCGTGCGATCGGCGGAGTCGCGGGCGTTGCTCCATTGCGTGGCGACGTTGCGATACCCGCCGGCGATGTGCGAGGCGAGCTCCTTCGCCGATTCGAGGATGCTCGATGCCGCCGCACCCGAATCCGGGGTGTTCGCGAGATCCTGCCAGCCGGACCAGAACTTCGACAGCCGCGCCGCGAGTCCGTTCGCGGTCGGCTCGGCCAGCGATGCCTCGATCGTGGTCGCGGCCACGGCCCGGGTGGACCAGTACCCCGAGGCACCGAGGGCGTCACGCACCCTGGCGTCGAGAAGAGCGTCACCCAGTCGCGCCACCCCGTCGATGGACACGCCGTGCCCCGGGAGGGCACCGACGCTGAAACGGCCGGTCTGCGCGATCGCGGCGACCGCGGAGGTCGTCACGCGCTGGCGCGTGTATCCCTCGGTCTTCTGGTTGGCGATGTTCTGCCCGACCACGTCCATGCCGCGCCGGGCGGCGGCCAATCCGCTGGCCGCCGTGTTCAGTCCACTGAAGGTCGACATGATCCCCTCTCGGTCACATCTCGGTGTCGATGATGCGCGCAGCGTCGTCGCGTGCGCGGTCACCCTTGGTCGTGTACTCGCCGGTGTCGTGTCCGAGTGCGGCGATGGTCTCCTGCGTCGCGCGGAGCACGCCGCTGAGCTGCTCGGCATTGGCGTCGCGCATCTGCTCGACCTCGGCGGCGAGCTTCGTGAGCGCGCGCAGGTGGTCGGCGAACACCTCCTGCCATGCGCCTTCGGGGGCGTGCGCGATCAGTTCGCGGATGGTCGTCGCGTCGGGAGCTCCCCACTCCTCGGCGACGGTCGCGACCTCGACGGTGCGGGCGAGCCCCGCGCCACGCAGCCTGTCGAGTACCTGATCGATCTCGCGCGCGGCAAACTGGATCCATTGGGATCTTCCGGCGGCGAGCAGCAACTGCTGCTCATCGAGTTTGAAGAGCAGCATCTCGAGCAGTTCACGCTCGCGCCACAGCTGTATCGATAGTTCGTTGGCTCCCATGATCCCCTTTTCCCCAGTGATCGCCCCGCCTGACAACGCGGCCAAAGGTCACTATCGGCCAGCGCTCGCCTAACGTTACTATGTGGAACGGCGATGGACAGTTCTCCCCATGTACAGATCACGAGAAGTGTGATATGTGCATCTGTTCATCTCCTCGGAACTTCCGGAGTGCATCCAGAGAGGTGGATCATCCCCCATGTCGTCGCGCGCTGAGCGCAATCTGCTCATCGAGAGCAACCTCCCTCTGGTCGGATACCTCGCCGCCGAGACCCATGCCCGTGCCACCCACATCCCCCGCGACGAGCTCGCCGGCGTCGGAGCGCTCGCGCTCGTGACCGCGGCCGAGGCCTTCGACCCCGAGCTCGGAGTGCCCTTCGGCGCCTATGCCCGTCGTCGCATCCTCGGCGCCTTCGCCGACGAGATGCGCTCGATGGACTGGGCCTCCCGGGGCATCCGCAAACGCATCAAGGAGACCGTCGCCGTCCGCGAGACCCTGACCGCCGGTCTCGGCCGGACCGCCACGGCGACCGAGGTCGCCACGGCGATGGGCGTTCCGAAAGAGGTCGTCATCGAAGCGCTCGGCGATGCCGCCAGGACGCTCACCACCATCGACGATCCCTCGGCCCGGGACGTCGCCGCCGACATCCCCCTCCCCGAGGAATCCGCTCTGGTCGGGGAACGGCGCGAGGTGCTCGAACAGGCCGTCGCCGCCCTTCCCGAGCGGATGCGCCGGATCGTGCAGGCCGTCTACTTCGACGAGCGTCCGGTCAAGGAGATCGCCGAAGAGCTGGGCGTGACGCACTCGGCCGTGTCGCAGCAGCGATCGGAGGCGATCCGGTTGTTGCGCGACGCCCTGGATCGGTTCTTCGCCGAAGGGACCGCACCGACCACCACGACGCGGGTCTCCGCCGGCGCCCGCGATGCCTACTTCACACGGATCGCCGACGTCGCGGGTTCCCGGATCGCCGGGGTCTTCCGCGATCCGGCACCCGCCTGAGTCGATTCCCATACGCACGGCTAACGCCCGCGTCCCCTCCGCCGATAGGTGTGACCGGGAGACCACGGATGGTCTCCCGCACAACACCATTCACGGAGGAGAACCCTTATGGGTATGCAGATCAGCACGAACGTGTCGGCCCTCAACGCCTACCGCAACCTGTCCAACACCCAGAACGACCTGTCGAAGTCGCTCGAGAAGCTGTCCAGCGGCTTCCGCATCAACCGCGCGGCCGACGACGCTGCAGGCCTCGCGATCTCTGAGGGCCTGCGTTCGCAGGTCAACGGTCTGAACGTCGCGGCACGCAACGCCCAGGACGGCATCTCGGTCATCCAGACCGCGGAAGGCGCCCTGACCGAGGTCCACTCGATCCTGCAGCGCGTTCGCGACCTGACCGCTCAGGGTGCGAACGACTCGAACAACGCGAAGTCGCGCGACGCGATCCAGAAGGAGATCAACACCCTCGGTGATGAGCTCACCCGGATCGCCGGCAGCACGAACTTCAACGGCATCAAGCTGCTCTCGGGTGGCGACACGCTGACGTTCCAGGTCGGTGCGGGCTCCGTCGCCGCCGAGGACCAGATCTCGGTCGCCCTGACCGACTTCGCCACCCTCGGTGCCGACATCAAGACGCTCGCGGCGACCATGACGGACGCGGCGACGTACGGTACCGCACTGGCGGGCATCGACACGCAGATCCAGGCGGTCTCGACCGCACGTGCCGGCTATGGTGCGCTGCAGAACCGCTTCGAGTCGACCATCAACAGCCTCAACGTGTCGGCGGAGAACCTCGCCGCTGCCGAGAGCCGTATCCGCGACACCGACATGGCGTCCGAGATGGTCAAGTTCACGTCGAAGAACATCCTGTCCCAGGCAGGTACGGCGATGCTGGCCCAGGCCAACCAGGCCAACCAGGGCGTGCTCCAGCTCCTGCGCTGAACCATGCCATAGGGTCCGGGCGCCCACCGGCGCCCGGACCCTGTCCGCTCCCGACCTGGAAAGGCGACCATGTCCCTCTCGCTCGACGGCCTCGTCTCCGGCCTGAAGACCACCGAGGTCATCAAGGCGCTGATGGATGTCGCGGCCATCCCCCGTTCGCTGCTCAAGGCGAAGATGGATGACAAGAACGGCATCGTCACCCAGCTGCGGACACTGAACACCGCCGTGCAGAACCTCGCCACGGCGGCGGAGAAGGCCGCGACGCGCGACGGGCTGGCCCGCTTCACCACCACGTCGTCCTCTCCCACGGTCACCGTCGCCACCCGCGAGGGTGCGGCGCCGCTCGCGGCCGACATCGTCGTCGACAAGGTCGCCAAGAACCACACCATCGTCTCGGCCGCCTCCAACGGCTGGCCCGTCGACCCGCCCGTGATCACCCTCGAGAACGCGAAGGGCGAGCGCGTGCAGGTCACGGCCGACTCCACGTCGATGCAGGATGTCGCGCGGGCCGTGAACGAAGCGGGCTTCGGCATCGTCGCCGCGGCCGTTCCCGCCGGACGCGACGCCGACGGCAACCCCATGCACCGCCTGCAGCTGCGTGCCGCGGATTCCGGGGAAGCCGGACAGTTCCGCGCCTATCGCGGAGACACCGCGGCGGTCGCTGCGGGCACCGCCTCCGACATCTCCACCGAAGCAGGAGCAGCCGTCATCGACGTCGGCGCCGATGCGCAGGTGCGGCTGTGGGCGGGCACCAGCGCCGAGCAGGTGTTGACGTCGTCGAGCAACACGTTCACCGACCTGTTCGACGGCGTCGACGTGACCGTCTCCGCCGTCTCCGCGGCCCCCGTCACCATCGGCGTCGCCGTCGACACCGCGGCACGCACCAAGGCGTCCGCCGACTTCATCGCCGCCGTCAAGGACATCCTGACCCGCATCGACAACGGCTCGAAGGCGACCGTCGCCGCCAAGCAGGGCGACAAGACCACACTGGGCGTCTTCACCGGCGACAGCGCGGTCCGAGGACTCCGCACGGCCCTCGCCGACGCGGTGCAGCACCCCGTGAACGGCGTCTCCCCGTCGTCTATCGGCATCTCGACCGACATGTACGGCGTGCTCAGCTTCGACGAGAAGAAGTTCGCCGAGGCACTCGCGAAGGACCCCGACGCGGTCGCCGGGCTGTTCTCCGACATCGCCTCGCGGGTGCAGGACACCTCGAAGGTCTACTCCGACAAGTACGACGGCCTGCTCACCACGCGCATCACCGGCCAGGAGAGCGAGGTGAAGGGTCTCGGCGAGCAGATGGAACGCTGGGACGTCCGCCTCGCGCAGCGCAAGTCCACTCTCGAGCGCACCTACGCCCGCCTCGAGGTCATGCTGTCGCAGCTGCAGTCGCAGTCCTCGTACCTGTCGTCCCAGATCGCCGCCCTGCCGGGCTCGAGCTCGAACTCCGGGAAGTGAGCATGAACGCCGCCCTGCGCGCCCAGCAGCGCTACCGTGACGACGCCGTGCTGTCGGCACCGCCCGAGCGTCTCGTCACGATGCTCTACGACCGTCTCCTGCTCGACATCGAACGCGGAGAGGTCGCCCAGCGCGCCGAGGACTGGGAGGAGGCGAACGCCCAGCTGCAGCACGCGCAGGCGATCGTCTCGGAACTGTCCTCGTCGCTCACCGACGACTGGAACGGCAGTGCGGGTCTGCGCTCGCTGTACGTGTTCCTGTCGCAGACGCTCATCGGGGCCAACATCGGTCGCGATCCCGAGCGCACGCACGCCTGCCACGAGATCATCTCCCCCCTGCGCGACGCCTGGCACGAGGCCGCGCGCACGGTGGCCGAGGCGCGGGCGTGAGCGTGGAAGAGTGGACCTCGCTGCTCGACCGACTCGAGGAGGAGGCCGAGCAGATCCTCGACGCCGCCCCCGGTGCCGCCGCCGAGGCCACCCTCGCCCCATGGACGCCGCCGCGCACGCCGCTTCCCCCTTCTCTCGCCGACCACGCCCGGCGGGTGATCGACCTCCAGCGCTCAGCGATGGACCGTGCCCGTTCCGACCTCGACGGCATGCGTCGGCATCTCGGCGCCGTGAGCCGCATCCCGAGCACGCGCCGTCCCGAAGAGCCCGCCTACCTCGACGTCGACGGGTGAAACCGCTTCCTAACATCGCGGACGACCCTGCCGATAGAGCAGGGCGAGCACGGATGGCTCGCAAGACTCGGCCATGGATCGGCCATACCAGCCACACACGGGGAGCCGGTTCGTGTTCGATTCTGTGACCATCAACGCACTGACGAGTGCGCTCGACGGCCTCGCGCAGCGCCAGCGCGCGATCTCCGACAACATCGCCAACATCAACACCCCGAACTATCACGCCAAGCGCGTGCAGTTCGAAGAGGCGCTCGCCCGCTCGATCGATGCGGGCGACGGACGGGTTGGCGCGACGGTCGGCACCTCGCTCGAACCCACGCGCCTGAACGGCAACAACGTCAACCTCGACACCGAAACCCTGTCCAGCATCGACACGATGCTGCGCTATCAGTTCGCGACGCAGGCCGTGAACGGATCGTTCACGTCGATGCGCACCGCGATGAGGACCTCATGACCTTCGACGCCATCGGCATCGCCGGCACCGGCCTGACCGTGCACCGCAAGTGGCTCGACGCCATCAGCGACAACATCGCCAATATCAACACCGCCGCCCCCAGCAACGGGGCGGCCTTCCGGGCCAGGTACATCCTCGCCCAGACGAGCGATCAGTCCCCGGGCGTGTACGTGGCCGGAACCGCGCAGGGCAGCGCGCAGGGACGCCTCGTCCATCAGCCCGACCATCCTCTCGCGGACGCGGACGGCTACGTGCGCTACCCCGACATCGACCTGGGTGACCAGATGAGCCAGCTCATCCTCGCCCAGCGCGGCTACCAGGCGAGTGCGGCCATCGTCGACCGCGCACGCAACTCCTACGAATCCGCCCTCCAGATCGGACGCAGCTGATGGCCTCACTCCCCGGCATCGAAGCCATCTCCTCCGGTTTCACGCTCGCCCCGCCCGCCCCCGCGACGACCACGGCCACCGACGACACCGCCTTCGCGAGCAGCGTGACCGGGGCCATCGACGAGCTGCGTTCGCTGCAGTCCGAGTCCGACAAGCTCAAAGTCGCGGCCGTCACCGGCGACCTCGACGACATCCACTCCGCGATGATCGCGTCCTCGCGCGCATCCGTGACCCTCGAACTCGTCGCCGCCGTGCGCAACAAGGGTGTCGACGCGTTCAACGAGATCATGCGGATGCAAGCCTGATGCCCCAGGCCGTCACGAACGTGTTCCAGCGCATCGGACGCGTGATCGCGGGCTTCTCGCTCGCCCAGCGCACGATCGCCATCATCGGCGTCGCCGTGCTCGCCCTCGGCATCGTCGCGCTCTCCAGCTGGCTCAGCCGCCCGACGTACACGCCGCTGTTCTCCGGCATGAGCGCCTCCGACGCGAACGCCGTGGTCGAACAGCTGCGGTCGTCATCGGTGCCGTACGAACTCGCCGACGGAGGAGCGACCGTCCTCGTCCCCGAGAAGGACGTCTACGACCAGCGGCTCGCCGCCGCGTCGGCGGGGCTCCCCGGCACCAGCTCCGGCGGATACTCGCTGCTGGACAAGATGGGCGTCACGACGAGCGAGTTCCAGCAGTCGGTGACCTTCAAGCGGGCCATCGAGGGCGAGCTCGCCGCGACGATCTCCTCGATCAAGGGTGTGACCGCCGCATCGGTGCAGCTCGCGATCCCCGAGGAGAGCGTCTTCGTCTCGGAGACCGTCGATCCCACCGCCTCCGTCTTCGTGGAGACCTCCGGCAGCTCGACGCTGTCGCCGAAGCAGGTCGAGGCCATCGTGCACCTGACCTCTGCCGCGGTCAGCGGCATGAAGCCCGAGAACGTCGCCGTCGTGGACCAGAGCGGGCAGACCCTCTCCGCCGCGGGTGTCGGGACCACCGGCGGCATCGACCAGCAGGCCAGCGACTACGAGGCGCGGGTCACCGCGAACGTGCAGCAGATGCTCGACACCGTCGTCGGGCCCGGCAACGCCAAGGTGACCGTCGTCGCCGAGATCGACCACTCGGTCAACGAGCGCGTCGAAGAGACCTACACCCCGGCCGAAGGCGCTCCCCCGCTCACGGAGCAGACCAGGACCGACCGGCAGAACGGCTCGAGCTCGAACGCCGGCGTGCTCGGCCCCGACAACATCGCCGTCCCGTCCGCCGACGGCGACGGAACCTCCGAGTCCACCGAGACCTCGAAGACCAACGCCGTCAACAAGAGCACACAGAGCACGTCCACTCCCGCCGGATCGCTGCTGCGCCAGTCGGTCTCGGTCGCGGTCGACGCGGGGGCGGGCGGTGACCTGAGCACCGCTCAGCTGAGCGACCTCGTCGAGAGCGCCGCCGGTATAGACACCGAGCGCGGAGACTCGATCGCGGTCGAGCTCGTCTCGTTCAACCAGACCAGCTCCGAAGCGGCGCAGGCCGCGCTCCAGGCCGCGAAGGACGCCGAGGGGGCCGCACGTCAGGCCGCGCTGCTGAACACGATCATCATCGCCGCCGCCATCGCCATCCCCCTGCTCGCCGGCCTCGCCGCCCTCATCATCCGTGCACGCCGACGCAGCAGCGCCGACACCGAGTTCGACCAGCTCTTCGGCGAGCGCCCGCCCGCGCTCACCGTCCTCGATGCCGGTGCCACCGCGGCGATCGACCAGGCGCCGACCACTCCGCTCGCCTTCCTCGAGACGGCTCCCGACCCGGAGCCGGAGCCCGACCCGGAACCCGCGCAGGTCAGCCTCGAGCGCCGCCGCGCCGAGATCGACTCCCTCACCCGGCAGGACCCGAAGCGCACGGCCGACCTGCTGCGGACCCTCATCGACGACAGGCAGCAGGTATGACCGGACTGACCGACAGGCAGACAGCGGCGGTCGTGCTGATGAACCTCGATCGCGCGCAGGCGATCGAGGTGATGAAGCACCTCTCCGAATCCGAGGCGGAGGCCGTCGCCGCCGAGATCATCGACCTGCAGAACCTCGATGCGGCGACCACAGCGCAGGCTCTCGGACAGTTCCACCGGATCGCCTCGGGCCACCTGCCGCCCGCCCGTGGCGGCCGCGACATCGCCGCAGGACTGCTGGAGGCGACGTTCGGCGCCGAACGTGCCGCCGCCGTGCTCGGCAGAGTCGGTTCCTCCTCGATGACGTCGTCCTTCGAATTCCTCGGATCCGCCGACCCTGCGCAGCTGGCGACCCTTCTGGACGGCGAGCTCCCGCAGACCGTCGCCCTGGTGCTCGCCCACCTGCCGACCGACCGCGCCGCCGCGGTGCTGGCCGCCCTTCCCGACCCCACCCGCACCGATGTCGCGCATGCGATCGCGACGATGGGAACCGCATCGCAGGAGGCCATCGCGATCGTGGCGGATGCGCTCAAGGCGCGGACCGGGACGTTCGCCGCACGCGACACCCCCGAGGTGCTCGGCGGTGTGGAACCGCTCGTCGAGATCATCGCCCGCTCCGGGGCGACGGTCGAGAAGGCCCTCCTGGCGAGCATCGAGGACAGGGACAGTGCCCTCGCGGAGGACATCCGCTCGCGCATGTTCACCTTCGCCGACATCGTCAAGCTCGACGACCGCGACACGCAGCGCGTGCTGCGGGGCATGGACATCCGCTCGCTCGCCCTCGCGCTGAAGGGTGCGCACCAGCCCATCGCCGACCTCATCCGGCGCAACGTCTCCGAACGGAACAGGGAGAACCTCGACGAGGAAGCCCGCACCCTCGGCCCGGTGCGTGTGTCCCAGGTGGAGGAGGCCAGAGCCGAGATCGTGCGCACGATCCGCGCGCTCGAGGCGGCCGGCGACATCACTGTGCAGCGCGCGGACGAGGACGAGTATGTCTACTGACGCCTTCTCTCCGGTGCTGTTCCCGCGTCTCGACGGACGCGGGAGCGGAGAGGAGCATGCCAGGGCGAAAATGCGCGGCTATGCCGACGGACACGCGGAAGGCTTTCGCGCCGGCCGCGCCGAGGCGGAGGCGGCACAGCGCGTGGCGGAGGAGGCATGGGCCGCCCGTGAGGCGGTCGAAGCCGGAGAGGTCGCGCGCGCGGTCGCCGTGCTCCACGCCGCCGCTCGGTCGCTGAACGAGCGCGAACGCGAACTGACCACGGCCGCGCAGGACCACGTGCTGCGGTGCGCGATCGAGCTCGCGGAGCTGATCGTCGCCGGGGAGCTCTCCGATGCCGGCGCCTCCGCCGCAGCCGCCGCGCGACGAGCCGTCAGCGGTGTCGACCCGTCGGAGATCCGCGAGGTGCGCCTGCACCCGGACGACCTCCGGACGCTTCGAGGATCGGCAGCCGAACCGGCCGGCATCGCGCTCATCGCCGACGACACGCTCGCCCGGGGTGACGCCATCGCGACCCTGCCCCACGGGCACATCGACGCCCGCGTCGCCCGTGCGCTCGAGCGCGCCCGCCGCGCCCTCGCCGAGGCCGGTGCATGAACGCCTGGGACGCGGTGCGCGAAGCGGTGCGACCGGAGCGTGTCGGGGAGGTCTCCCAGGTGCGCGGGCTGAGTGTGCAGGTGCGCGGACTCGAGGGAGCGGTCGGCGACGTCGTGGCCCTCGACGGCATCGATGCCGAGGTTGTTGCGATCGGCGAGGGCGGACTGCGATGCATGCCGCTCGCCCCCGTCGCCGGCCTCACGGTCGGCGCTCCGGCGCGCGCACGCGGAGGGGCGCTGCGTGTACCGACCGGTACCGCGCTGCTCGGACGGGTCCTCGACGGGCTGGGGCGCCCGATCGACGGGAAGGGGCCCCTGACCGGTGCCGTCCCCGTGAGCCTCGACCATGCTCCGCCCTCGATCATGGGGCGCGACCGGATCGACTCGCCTCTTCCCCTCGGCGTACGCGCGCTCGACACGCTCGTGAGCGTCGGACGCGGGCAGCGTGTCGGCCTCTTCGCCGGCTCCGGTGTGGGCAAGTCCTCGCTGCTGTCGATGATCGCGCGCGGCACCGAGGCGGAAGTCACCGTGATCGCCCTCGTCGGCGAGCGCGGTCGCGAGGTGCGCGAGTTCATCGAAGACGATCTGGGACCCGACGGGCTCGCCCGCTCGGTCGTCGTCGTCTCGACCTCGGACCAGCCTGCCATGGCGCGCATCCGTGCGGCCTACACCGCCACGCGGATCGCCGAGGCGTTCCGCGACGACGGCGCCCACGCGATCCTGATGATGGACTCGCTCACCCGCGTGGCGATGGCGCAGCGGGAGATCGGCCTCTCAGCCGGGGAGCCTCCCGCCACCCGGGGCTATCCGCCTTCGACGTTCTCCCTCCTCGCCGGCCTGCTCGAGCGGGCGGGCACCGACACCCGCGGCTCGATCACCGGCATCTACACCGTGCTCGTCGACGGCGACGACCACAACGAGCCCATCGCCGACGCCGTCCGGTCGATCCTCGACGGTCACGTGGTGCTCGATCGCGCCCTCGCTCTCTCCGGTCACCATCCCGCGATCGACGTGCTCGGCTCGGTGTCACGGGTGGCCGGCAAGGTCACCGCTCCCGAACGCCGGGCGCATGCGGCCACGCTGCGCGCCGTGCTCGCGGCGCGGCGGCGCGCGAACGATCTCATCGACATCGGCGCGTACCAGGCCGGGGCGGACGCCCGCATCGACGCGGCGGTCGCCCACGAGAAGGCCATCAGCGCCTTCCTCACCCAGTCCCTCGACGAGACGAGCGAGATCGGCGAATCATGGCGGCGGCTGGACGAACTCGTCACGGCGTTCGGAGGAGTCTCATGACGCGGTCCTTCTCCCTGGCCGGTCTGCTGCGCGTACGCGAGATCCAGGAGCGCGCGGCAGCTCAGCGGCTCTCGCGCGCCGTGATCGACGCCCAGCACACCGAGGCCCGCGACCGCTCGCTGCGCGCGCACCTGTCGGGCGTCGGGAGCGAGGCCGTCGACGTGCGCTCCCTCGCCGCCCTCGCTGCCGCCCGTGTGGCCGGCCGGACCCTGCTCGCCGACCTCGCGACGCTTTCGGAGATGCAGGAGCAGACGGTCGATCAGGCACGAACCGAGCACGCGGACGCGCGGCGAGCGATGCGCGGACTCGACAGGCTCGCCCAGGCGCACGCACTGCAGGTGCGGGCCGCCGAGCTGCACGCGGAGCAGGCCGAACTCGACGAGATCGGCGCGCGCGCCCAGACGGACAGGGAGGGCCAGGCATGACGTCTCTCGGCATCGTGGATCTGCTCGGCGCGCGGACGAATCGCGCATCGGGTACACCCGCACACTCCCGGCAGGTCACGCCGGGAGCTGCGGCATTCGCCGACGTCATCCTGGATGCCTCGCGCGCCTCGACCGATGCTCTCGCCGGATCATCCGCCGCGTCGTCTGCCGGCGGATCATCGGCGGACGGTTCGGCGTCGGACGCGCCGATCCCGTCTCCCCCGCCTGTCCTCCCTGCGCCCACGCCGAGTCACCCGGCGTCTCCGGATGGTGCCGTGGTCGGCATCGACGGCTCTGCGGCCCGAGCCCCCCTCGTGCCGGGGCCTGCGCCCGACGGCGCGGATCCGACGACGATCGCCGAGGGGACGATCGAGGACGAGGCCGGTGCCGCAGGGCTTGCCGCGCACACCGGGTCGATCGGCGCTCCGGCTTCTCCGTCGGCGGCTCCGGCAGCGGTCCCCGCGAACGCAGAGACCCGCATGCTCGCGTCGTCGCAGAGTTCCACTCCCGGACCCACGGCCGCTCCTGTTCCGGGAGGCGTCGCGCCTGCGGTGACGGCCGCGATCGGCACGGCCGGCCACGCAGCGCCGTCGGCGACCCCGGCTCTCCCGACCGTCCCCCGCATCAGCGTCGGTGGGAATCCGAGCCCGACCGTCCTCGGCGGTCCCGGAACCCCGATCCCGACAACCCGGACAGGAACGTCGGAGACGTCCGTGACCGTCGGCGACAGCTTCCCGGATGCCGCGACATCCGCTGCTGCGGCGACCTCGACTCCCGTCGCCACGGCGTCTCCCTCGCCGACAGCCACGCCGACAGCGACGCCGGGTGACGCGGCCCTTCCTCCCGTGGGCACCACGCCCGCCCCTGCGCCCGTGACCTCCGTGGCGGCTCCGGTCGCGGTCCCCACCGCCCGGCCCGCGCTGCTCCCGCAGATCGCCGCGCCCGTGGTGTCGCTCGCCCAGGCTCCGGACGGCGACCACAGCCTCACCCTGACGGTGTCGCCCGAGAACCTCGGTCCCGTGACCGTGCGGGCGCACATCTCCGGCGGTGCCATCCACATCGAGCTGCACGCGCCGAACGACCTCGGCAGAGAGGCGCTCCGTGCGATCCTCATCGACCTGCGCCGCGACCTGGCCGCTGCGGCACCGCACGCCTCGCTCCTGCTGTCGAGCGCGGACGACGGCGCGGCGTCGTCGAACCCGCAGCATTCCGCCCCGGGCAACGGCACCGGTTCCGGGAGCAACGGCGGTTCCGGGAACGGCGCCACCGGGACTCACGGCGGCCAGCCGGGAACCGGCACGGGTCGCGACGCGAATGCCCTGCCCACCACGCCCGACGGCGCTCTGCCGACTGATCCGTCGTCACCCGCAGACCCCGCCTCTCCCCCGTCCCTCATCGCGCCGCACGGCGGCATCGACGTCTTCGCCTGATCCGAGAGGAACCCATGACCACGGTCGACCCCATCTCCGGCACCATCCCGCCCTCCGGCGTGCAGACGGGCAGCACCACGCCCCCGACGGAGCGCAAGAAGACTCTCGACTCCGAGGTGTTCCTGAAGCTGCTGGTCACACAGCTCACGAACCAGGATCCGAGTTCGCCCATGAACACCAACGAGATGATCTCGCAGACCACGCAGCTGGCCTCGATGGAGCAGTTGACCGCGCTCACGGCGACCTCGACCGAGAGCTTCGCGCTCAGCATGCGCCAGACCGCAGCCGCTCTGATCGGCCATGAAGCGCAGTACGTCGATGAGAAGGGTGTCACACAGAAGGGCATCGTCACCTCGGTGTCCTACGCCGGCGCCGTGCCCCTCGTCACCATCGGCGACGCCTCCATCCCTCTCGACGCCGTCTCCGGCGTCGCCCTCGCTCCCCGTTCGCAGTCCTGACCAGTCCCTTCCAGAAAGGCATCACCATGCTCCGCTCTCTGTTCGCCGGAATCTCGGGTCTGCGTTCGCACCAGACCATGCTCGACGTCACCGGCAACAACATCGCCAACGTCAACACGACCGGGTTCAAGGCCTCGGCCGTGCAGTTCCAGGACTCGCTCTCGCAGCTCGTGCGCAACTCGATGATGCCGCAGCAGGCCGCCGGCGGGCAGAACCCCGCCCAGGTCGGTCTCGGCGTGCAGGTCGCCGGCATCAGCACGAACTTCGCCTCCGGGGCTCCGCAGCCCACCGGCGTGCCGACCAACCTCATGATCGCCGGCGACGGGTTCTTCGTCGTGCGCTCGGGTGGCGAGACCCTGTACACCCGCAACGGCGGTTTCTCGTTCGACGCGAGCGGCAAGCTGGTCTCGGCGGACGGCGCTCTCGTGCAGGGTTGGACGGCCCAGAACGGAGTGATCGTGCCCGGTCAGGGCATCGGCGACATCCGCCTTCCGGTCGGAGCGCTCAGCCCCGCCACCGCCACCACCACCGCCCGCGTCACCGGCAACCTGCCCTCCGGTGCCGCCGTCGGCGAGCAGCTGGTGCGCGACATCAAGACCTACGACGCCGAGGGCACGGCCACGTCGCTCCGTCTCACCTTCACCCGCACCGCCACGGGCTGGAACGTCACCGAGCCCGGCGGCACCAACACCGCCCTCACGTTCACCGACGGCAAGCAGCCGGCGGCCTCCTCCATCGTCTCCGGCGGTGTCACGGTCGACCTCTCGGCGGTCACCGGGTTCGCAGACGTCAGCGATGTCGCGATCAAGGAGCAGAACGGCAAGCCGGCCGGCACGCTGAGCTCGTACGCGCTGATGAACGACGGCAGCCTCGTCGGCACGTTCAGCAACGGCGACACCGAGGTGCTCGCCCGCGTCGCACTGGCAGGATTCGTCAACCCGGGCGGACTCGAGAAGGCCGGATCCTCCCAGTACCGCCCGAGCGGGAACTCCGGAGAGCCGACGCTCGGTCAGGCCGGCACCGACGGGCTCGGCGGCATCATCAGCGGCGCGCTCGAGATGTCGAACGTCGACCTGTCGCAGGAGTTCACCAACCTGATCGTCGCGCAGCGCGGCTTCCAGGCGAACGCCCGCATCATCACCACCAGCGACGAGGTGCTGCAGGAGCTCACGAACCTCAAGCGCTGACCCCGCCCTCGCACATCACGTCTGCGTCGTCGCTCTCACCCGCTGCGGGTGAGAGCGACGACGCATCCCCTGGACCGCAGGTGTGCGCTTACATAGAATCCTCAGGACATGACCACGTGGGCTCCGGCGTCGCACCACATCTGATCCGCTCATGCGGCATCGGCAGCCTGTACTCCTTCGTTGCCCTCGCGGCTTCCCCACGAAACGAGCACAATGTCCAGGACGAATCGACCCGCCGAGAACCAGCTGCGCCGCTTCCTCTTGGCCCTCATCGCCATCATCGGGCTCGTCGGTGCCGGACTGGTCGTCCCGCTGGCCGCCCAGGCCGCAGAATCCTCGCTCCGCATCGACAAGCTCGTCGACGGACTCGATACGCAGGACTCCCTGCAGCCCGGCGATGAGTTCACCTACACGGTCGATCTGGTCTGCGACGATGTGGACTGCCTCAACGTGGTCCTCACCGACACCCTTCCGGCCGAGTTCGCCGGCTTCGAGTTCGTCGGCTCGTCGTACACCCCCTCCACTCTGCCGCTGAACGTCACGACGACCGGATGCGTCGAAGAAGGCGGTGTACCCGTCGAGGTCACCGACGACTGCTCGGTCAGGGTCGTCTTCGAGCAGCCCGTGGATGGCGGGGTCGGCCTCGAGGCCGGCGGAACCCTCAAGCTCAGCGTGGTGCTGCGCGCACCGCTCGACCTGCCCGCCGACTGGGCGTACAACGGCGACACCGTGACGAACACGGCGACGGCGGACTGGGACAACGGTCCAGGAGACGTCCCCGCGACCATCTCGGACACGGCGGATGCGGTCGTCACGATCGACACCGTGATCGGCGTCGAGGCCAGCAAGAACTGGTCGCCCGCCTCGCAGCAGTTCGACGCCGGTGCGACCTCCCAGATCACGATCGGCGCGCAGAACCAGTCGAACATCGGCGGCGACGCACTCGTGATCCAGGAGCCGACGGGCGCCGTCGACGGAGCGGCGACCCTCAGCGCCGACAATCCTTTCCGCATCGTCGACTTCCAAGGGTTCGTCTCCACGACCCTTCCCCCGGACGCGACCACGGTCCAGGTCGATGCGTATGTCTACGACGAGGGAACGGGGACGTGGAGTTGGCAGACCGGCACACCGGCCAGCACTCCCGGGCTGCCGACCGGCGTCGACCCCGGTGATGTCGGCGGCATCCGCCTGACCTATGCCGGTGGCACGATCGCCTCGGATTCCGCAGCCTCCACGGGCTTCACCGTGGAGCAGCGCGCGACGGATCGCAACGACGAGAGCTCGCTCGCCACGGGCGCCTCCGTCACGAACAGCGTCACGTCCACCGTGAACGCACCCGGCGGTGCGACGGCGAGCGACGAGGCAACGGCGCCCTACGAGATCGGTCCGCTGACCGTCGACGTGGTCGCGGGCAAGACGATCACTCCGGCGGAGCTCCCCGCCGGCGGAGACGCGATGGCGGAGCTCACGGCGACGAACACGTCGAACGGCCCTGTGCAGAGCCTCAGCATCTCCGATCTCGGCTTCTTCGACGCCGAGATGCTCTTCGGCGGCTTCCCCTCCGGCATCCCGTACCCGGACGGAGCCACCGCCGGCACGATCACCTGGTACATCGACGGGGTCGCGCAGCCTCCCGTCCCGTTCGCGGACGGGGACGCGCCGACCCCGCCCACAGGCACCGTCACCGGTTTCGTCATCGACTTCACCGGCCAGATCCCTGCCGGCACGGTCGCGACGATCGACGTGGGAATCGAGCCCTCGCTCGCGCTCGTCAGCACCGAAGCACCGACGCACCAGCGGACGAACAGCATCGACGTGACCGCGACCAACGACGTGGGTACCGCTGACGACGCAGCGGTCGATGACATCACGGTCTACTTCCCGCAGATCGGGGTCGCGCTCGACAAGCAGATCACGCCGGGCGGCGCCGTCGAACCGGGCAACAGTGTGGTCGCCAGCCTGACCGCGACCACCGAGACGGGCGTCGCGCAGGTGGATCCGACTCAGATCGTCGTCGAGGACTCCTGGCGAGACGACCAGGCGGACGACTTCTGGAACGCGTTCGACATCGTGGCGATCGCGCCCACCCAGGTCCCGCCGAACACCACCGCGACGGTCGAGTACCAGCGGCCGGACGGATCGTGGGCGACGCTCGCCACGGTCAGCACAGGCGAGACCGCGCAGACGTTCCAGATGAGCCGTGCAGAGTTCGCGGCCGCGCTCACACCACCCGATCTCCCCTCCGACGTCACCGGGATACGGTTCACCTTCGACAACCCGGACGGATTCTCCCAGGGGTTCAGCGTCGTGCCGAACGTCGTCTTCGATGCGCGGGCCGACCTGCGCGACGGATCCGGCCCTACCGACCCGCGGGATGCCCCCGAGGACGAGCAGTCCGCGCAGGAGCCCACCGTCTATGAGAACGAGGCGAGCGCGCAGAGCCACGGCGAGGTCGACGGCCTGCCTGAGGGGATCGACAGCGATGTCGTGACCGACCAGGACACGATCGGTGTGCAGACTCCCGCCACCGGCGAGGGCGTGGGCGTCGACGCGAACAAGCGGTGGGTCCAGACGAGCGACAAGACCACCGATGCCGACTTCCTCGATGCGCAGTCCGGCGCGATCGTCTCCACGCGCAACGAGTGGCGGACCGGGTCCCGCGGGATCGACACCCTCGTCCTCACCGATCCCGCCACGGCTCCGGACATGGATCCCCCGGGCGCAGCGAGCACCGTGTTCCAGGCTTTCGACCTGCTGAGCATCGATCCGGTCACTCTCGCCGACGATCCCCTGCTCGCCTGGGACGACATCACCGAGGTCTGGCTCTTCGTCGATGGCGTGTGGACCCCCATCGCCGCGCCGGGAGGAACCTGGATGGGAGCCGACGGATTCGTCGGCTACACGCTCACGCCCGCGCAGACCGCCGGGACGACGGGAGTCCGCCTGGTCTACGAGCCCGATGACGCCGCACGCACGGCGAGCACGGATCCCACGCGACCCGAACCAGGCTCCGGACTCGCGACCTCCGCTGTCGGAGAATATCGGCCGACCTTCCTCACCTGGGAGCTGCGCAACGTCGTGCGCGACGACACAGCGACAGGCGACCGCTGGGTGAGCGCCGACGAGACCTTCAACGACCCCGACCCCGGCATCGTGTGGAACAGCCTCCGCGGTGACTGGACCTCGGCAGCGGGCAACGGCAGCGACTCGGAGCAGGACAACATCACCCTGATCGACCAGCCGCCCCTCGTCTCGGTGGAGAAGACCGTCACGCCGTCGAGCGTGACGATCCCGGAGTCCGCCGACGTCGACCCCGCGAACTATCCGGACGTGACGTTCGACATCGATGCCAGAAACGACAGCACCGCACGCGCGTCGTACGTGCGCGTGACCGATCCGATCCCCTGCGCGGCCGGAGCGGCGGACCAGTGCGTGAGTGCTCCCGGCGCCTGGGCGGATGATCCGTTCGACGACGCGGTCTACGACGCGGACACCAACCCCTACGAGCGCCTCACCGTGCAATCGCTCACCTTCGCCTATCCGGTCGAACAGGTGGACCCCGCCGCGTCGACCGTCACGCTCTGGGACCGTGCGACCGATGGCACGCTCAGCACCCGCACGCTCTCCGTGACCGACGCGGGAACGCTCACCGCCGGCGATCTGGCCACCGTGGTCGGGGTCAGCGTCGTGTTCCACGGCATCGACCCCACGACCGAGGGCGGCAGCATCCGCGCCGGGGAGGACCTGAGCGTCGGGATCGTCACCAAGGTGCGGCAGTACGAGCGTTCGGATGCCGATCAGCTCGTGGAGCCCGGCACCGTCGCCAACGACGTGATCGCCCAGTCCTACGACCCGGTCCTGACTCCCTCCGGCAACGCGTCGACGCCGAGCGACACCGCGAACGACACCGTGGTGCTCGTCAGCGCCCTGCTCGACGCGACGCTCGCGAAGACCATCGATCCGGAATCGATTCTCGAGACCCAGCTGCAAGACCCCGTCACCGTGACGCTCGACGCGACGGACGGCTCCTCCACAGCGGCGACCCAGCAGGTCACCATCACGGATGCGGACGCCGCCTTCTGGAACGCGGTGCAGCTGGCTCCCGACCCTGCGCTGAGCGTGGTGCTGCCGGCCGGTGCCGACCAGGTGCGGATCGACGCGCTCGTGGGATCGACTTGGGTCGAAGGTGCGTTCGCGGCGACTGCGGCGCTCCCCACGGCGGCGGATCCGGCCGCGATCGTCGGCCTTCGGGCGGTGTTCCGCAATGCCGCCGGAGAGGTCTTCTCGCGCAATGCACCGCCCGACGACTGGACCGCGCAGCTCGCGTTCGACATCGTCGCGCTCACGACGCAGCGAGACGGCACCGACCTGTCGCTGCCGACGACGCTCCCGAACACGGCGACGGTCGTGAGCGAGCGACTCGATGGACTGTATGCGGATGCCGATGCCGACGCCGATGCCGACCTGACGATCGATCCCGGCACGCACGAGCTCGATGTCGTGAAGTCGCAGCCCGGAACCAGCCACGTCGTGTCCATCGGCGCCAGCCTCCCGTGGACGCTGCAGTTCACCAACACCGGCACCGGTTTCCTCACGATCGACCAGGTCGTCGACACGCTCCCCGAGTACCTCGACTGGGACTTCTCCCCGCCGACTTATCAGACCTCGGCGGGGGGCACGCTGTCGACGGACGTGTCGGCTCTGATCGACGACACCGGCAAGAACGTGACCTTCACCTGGCCGGAGGCCGGGAATCGGATGTCACCCGGTGAGGTCTTCACGATCACCGTGAACCTCGTGCTGGCCCCGGGACTCGCCCTCGACGAGTTCACGACCAACACGTTCGTCGTCACGACCGATGAGGCGCTCACCGCATGCACGAATGCGTCCGGCAACGGGGAGGGCACGGTATCCGGCCTCGACGACGACCAGTGCGGAACGACCAACTATGTCCAGCCGTCGCCGGGAGGATCCCTCGCGGCGTACAAGTACGTCAAGGGCGAAGTCGACGGCGACCTGGTCGACGGCGAGGTCAACCTGAACAACCCCGACGCGGCCTGTCCGCTCGACCCTGACGGCTACACCCGCACACCGTGCGCCGCCTACACCGCTGTCGGCGCCACGGACGACTGGCGGCTCTCCGTCGTGAACAGCGGCACGGTCGGATTCGAGACCGTATCGATCGTCGATCCCCTGCCGCGGATCGGCGACCGGCTGCTGGCGACCGGCGCTGCACGCAACACCACATTCGACCCGGTGCTCCTCCCCGAGTCCCTGGCCGCGAACATCCTCCCGGTCGGAGCGACCCTGACCCTGGACGTGACGACCTCGGCTTCGCCCTGCGTGGGCACGGGATCGAGCTCGGCATGGTTCGGCGATCTGCTCTGCGACACCACCGCGACCTGGGTGCCCGTCCGCTCCTACGCCGGCGCGTGGGAGGAGGTGACCGGAATCCGGGTCACGATCGACTTCACCGCCACGGCGGCCGGGTCGTTCGGCCCTGGCCAGGTGCTGTCGCTGCACTATGAGACGCAGAACGTCCCGGAATCGCCGGAGTATCCGGACCTCGCTCCGATCACCGTCCCCGATGCCGGGGGCTTCGCGTGGAATCAGATGGGCGCGGTGGGCACGGATGCAGGAGGGCGCGAGTACTCCGTGGCCCCCGTGCAGGCCGGGGTCACCCTGCTCGATGGCGACCTCGGGGTGCAGAAGGTGCTGGCCGGCGACACGGGGCGAGCTCCGGACAGCTTCGATTTCCTCGTCGAGTGCACGGTCGCCGGCGTTCCCCTCGTGCTCCCCGCGGGCGGCACCCTCACCGTGTCGAGCGCGGACGACCTTCGCACGCGCCTCGACGGTATCCCGCTGGGCTCGGTGTGCCGAGTGTCCGAGACCGGTGCGGTCGGTGCCTTCGGAGAGGGGTCGAGGCTCAACGACGGCCAGATCGTCACGATCACCGCCCCGGCCACCGGAGGCGAGCCGCCGACGTCTCAGATCGCGGCGATCACGAACGTGTACCTGGTTCCACCCCCGGATCCGGCTCCGGACGGCGGCGGCGGCCTCCCGTCCACCGGAGTCGACGCGCCCGCCGTGTCCCTGTTCGCAGGGATCGGGATCCTGCTCATCCTCGCCGGGGGACTCCTGGTCCGCCGTCGACGTCACGCGGTCGCCCTCACCTGACCGTCTCGTCGTCGGGAGGTTCGGTCCGGCTGTTCTGCCGCGGGATCCACACCTTGCGGATGACGATCAGCATCGATGCCGTCAACGGGATGGCGACGAGCGCCCCGAGCAGGCCCAGGAGGGTCGCCCCCACCATCGCACCGATGATCACGAGCACACCGGGCACGGCCGCCGCCTTGCCAATGATTCGCGGCGTGACGATGTAGGCCTCCACCTGGATGTACACGAGGTACGCGACCACGAAGACCACCGCGGCCGTCGGGCTGACGAACAGCGTCGCTACGCCGCCGATGATCAGGAACACGAGAGAGCCGATCATCGGCACCAGAGTGACGAAGAAGGCGATGATCGCCATCACCGCCGGAACCGACGAACCGACCGCGAGTTGGATCACGAAGACGACGAGGGCGTTAATCGCCGACAGGGTGACGCCGCCCGCGACCACACCGCCGACTGATCGCGTGATCTCCTCCAGCACCTCGGTGAACCGAGCCCGCCGATACAGCGGAACCAGTTGCGCCGCCGCTGCCTTGATGCTCTGCAGCGAGGAGACGAAGTACAGGGTGAGCACGACCACCATGACGAAGCTCGACACTGCTCCGATCACACCGAATCCCGCCTTCAGGACTCCTCCCGAGATCGCCAGGAAGGAGGACAGCGTCGTGAGGGAACGAATGCCCTCTGCGATGACGGCCGAGAGATCGATCCCGAGGCTCTCCTCGAGGGACAGGTACCACCCGCTCTGCTGCACCGCCGCGATGGTCTCCGGGGCCGCCTCGATCGCCGCCGAGATCTGACGGATCGTCGCCGGCACCAGCAGCAGCAGGATCACCGCGACGACGAGGAGGAAGATCACGGCCACGATCGTCACCCCCGCGGCACGACTCATCCCCCGGCGTTCGAAGGCTCGAACCGACGGATCGAGACCGAGCGCGAGGAACATCCCGAGGAAGATCGAGATGAGCACGGTCGAGATGCCGGCGACGGTGGCTGCCAGAGCGATCGCGAGGAGGACGCCGACCGCGACGGCGAATCCCGACGCCAGCGGCTTCGCGGGCAGCACCAGCTGCAGCCGCGACGGCTTCGGTCGGCCCTCTCGTTCCGGATCGGGCGCATCCATGCTCTCGTCCACACGCTGCACGCTACGCGCGGGCAACCGCGCACGCGCGCACTCCCTCACCCCTTCCTGATGATCGCCCCGCCCTCTCGCGACGAACCCGTCAGCAGAGCACGGCGTCTTCCGCGATCCTTCACCCCGGCAGGATGAACGAGCGCTTCCGTATCCCGCCGAAGAGCACGAGGATCGGGCCATGCCGCAGGAACCCAGGAAAGAGTCGGTCCGCACGACCCGCGTGCTCGATATCGTGACGGTCGTGCTGCTCTCGGTGACCGCGGTGCTGACGGCGTGGTGCGGGTTCGAGGCCTCGAAATGGGGCGGAGAGATGTCCATCGCGTTCAGCCAGGCGTCCAGCGCCCGTGTGCAAGCCGCCTCCGCGCAGTCGACGGCGCAAGCCGCGCGCCAGTACGACCTCACGCTCTACACCGAGTGGGTGCTCGCCGGGGCCGAGGGACGCGACGACCTGGTCCGGTTCGTCGAGGAACGCTTCACCGAAGAGTTCGCCGTCGCGTTCGACGCGTGGACGGCCGAAGGTCGCACTGCCCGAGGACCCTTCGTGATGAACGAGTACGTCCCGCCGGGTTCGGTCGAGTCCGAAGAGCTGAGCGCCCGCGCCGACGCGAAGTTCGACGAGGCTCTCGCCAACAATCAGCGCGGCGACGACTACTCCCTCCTCACGGTGCTCTTCGCCCTCGTCCTGTTCTTCGCCGCTCTCTCGCAGCACCAGGCGGCTCCATGGCGGCGCTGGGTGTTCCTCGGCTTGAGCGGGGTCATCGTCATCGCGGGGATCGCGACGCTGCTGACCTTCCCCATCAAGATCTGAGGCGAGCCCGTCCGGGTCACCCCCTGGGGGTGACGTGGGGCCCACAGACGGGACACGCCTGGGTAGCGTCGCGGATGGTGGCGGGTTCACCGCCCCATCTCGAGACGGGGGTACCGGCATGGCTGAACAGTTCAACGGCAAGATCGCGCTCGACGTGCGGGACTCGGTGCCGGACTGGAAGCCGTACCTCTTGCCGACCGCGCCCGAGAACGCCCCGAACGTCCTCGTGATCCTCTACGACGACACCGGGATGGCATCGTGGTCGCCGTACGGCGGCCGGATCAACATGCCCACTCTCGACCGGCTCGCCGCGAACGGACTCACGTACACGCAGTGGCACACCACCGCGCTGTGCTCGCCCACTCGCTCCGTCTTCCTCACGGGGCGCAACCACACGCGCAACAGCATCGCCTCGCTGATGGAGTCGACCAACGGGTTTCCGGGCAACTCCGGCCGGATCCCCGATGACTGCGCATCGATGGCTCACATCCTGCAGGACAACGGCTACTCGACGTTCTGGCTCGGCAAAGATCACAACGTCCCGGAACAGGACAACGCCGCCGGCGGCAGCCGCCGCCAATGGCCGCTGCAGATGGGATACGACCGCTTCTACGGATTCCTCGGTGGTGAGACGAACCAGTGGTATCCGGACCTCGCTGAGGACAATCACTTCATCGAGCAGCCGTACACCCCGGAAGAGGGGTACCACCTCTCCAAAGACCTCGCGGATCAGGCGTTGCAGATGTTGCGCGCCCAGCAGGCGACCAACCCGTCCAAGCCCTGGTACATGTGGTTCTGCCCTGGGGCCAACCACGCGCCGCACCAGGCGCCCCAGGAGTACATCGACAAGTACAAGGGCGCCTTCGACGACGGATACGACGCCTACCGCGAATGGGTTCTCGGCCGCATGATCGAGCGCGGCATCATGCCCGCGGACACCGACCTGACGCCGTTCAATCCGATGCCGGAAGATCAGGCGAACTCCGCGGACCATGTGAAGCCCTGGGACACGCTCAGCGAAGACGAGAAGACGCTCTTCCGTCGCATGGCGGAGGTCTTCGCCGGGTTCAGCGAGTACACCGACTCACAGATCGGACGCATCGTCGACTACCTGGAGGAGACGGGCCAGCTCGACAACACGATCATCTTCTACTGCGCCGACAACGGCGCGTCCGGAGAGGGGTCGTCCGATGGTTCCGTGAACGAGAACAAGTTCTTCAACAACTACCCCGACGACCTCGCGGAGAACCTCACCCGCATCGACGACCTCGGAGGGCCCGAGGCCTACAACCACTATCCGACGGGCTGGGCAGCAGCTTTCTCCACCCCGTTCCAGATGTTCAAGCGCTACAGCCAGTATTCCGGCGGCACCTGCGATCCGATGATCATCCACTGGCCCGCCGGCATAGAAGCGAAGGGTGAGATCCGCCACCAGTACCACCACGCCACGGACATCGTGCCCACGATCCTCGACGTCGCCGGCTTGGAGATGCCCGAGGTGTATCGCGGTGTCGAGCAAGCCCCGCTGCCCGGCGTCTCTATGCGGTACTCGTTCGACGCCGCCCCCGACGCTCCCACTCGGAAGAAGCGCCAGTACTACAACATGATCGGCACCAGGGGACTCTGGCAAGACGGCTGGAAGGTCGCCGCCACGCACGCCCCGATCACCGGACACGGTCGCTTCGACGAGGACGCGTGGGAGCTGTACCACGTGGACCGAGACCGCTCGGAATCGAAGAACGTCGCGGCGGACCACCCCGAGAAGGTCAGAGAGCTCGTCGACGCCTGGTTCGAAGAAGCCGACGTCAACTTCGGACTCCCCATCGATGACCGCACCGCGATGGAGCAGCTCACGATCGAGCGCCCCTCTTCCGAACCTCCGCGCCACCGCTACATCTACTACCCCGACAGCGGGGCGGTGCCGGAGGGTGTCGCCGTGAACGTGCGGGGCCGATCGTTCAAGATCATCGCGGACGTCGAGATCGAACACGACACCGAAGGCGTGATCTTCGCCCACGGGTCACGGTTCGGCGGCCACGCGCTGTTCATCCAGGACGGACGACTGCACTATGTCTACAACTTCCTCGGCATCCCGCCGGAACAGACGTTCGTGTCGGAGCCCCTCACCGCAGGGAAGCACTCCCTCGGCATGGAGTTCCATCGCGAGGGACCGGGCGAGTACAAGGAGTCCATCGGCACCACGACGCTCTATGTCGACGACCACGCGGTGGCGAGCGGCCCCATGCGCGCCCAGGTCGGGAAGTTCACCTTGTGCGGAGACGGACTGTGCATCGGATACGACAGCGCGGACTCGGTGAGCCGTTCCTATCGTGCTCCCTTCGCGTTCACCGCTGGAAGGATCCACGGTGTGGCGGTCGATGTGAGCGAGGAGCAGTACCTCGACCTCGAACTCGAAGCGCAGGCCGCCTTCGCACGGGAGTAGGGACCGCGGAGCAGTCCGCGCGAACCTCTTCGATCCGCGCGGACGATGCTCCCGGTTGCGGGTCGTCCGGCTATCCGAATTCGCGCAGCTCCGCGGTCATCTCGCCGCCGGCATCGCCCGTGTTGACGGTGCCCTTCGGCTCGAAGAGGATCGCGTGGACCTCGTGGTCGGCGCGCGGGCAGTGCTCGACGCCCTTCGGGACGACGAACACATCGTTCGGTCCGAGCACGACATCGCGGTCGCGCAGCTGGATCGTCAGCTCTCCCTGCACCACCATGAAGAGCTCGTCGGTATCGGGGTGGGTGTGCCAGACGAACTCGCCGAGCAGTTTGACGACCTTGACGTCGTAGTCGTTGATGCTCGTCAATCGATGGGGCTGCCAGTGCTCGGTGATGCTCGCCAGCGCCGCCTGCACGTTCCGTGTGTCTTCGTCCACCCCGTCAGCCTAGGCCGCCGGGTTTCGCCGGTACTGTCGTCTGAGGGAGAACGGAGCCGGTCATGAACGCGGTCGACGCTGTCGGCACCATCGCCGAGGTCCTCTCGTGGATCGGCCTCGGCATCGGGCTCCCGCTGCTCGCGATCGTGCTCCTGGTGAAACTGCACGACGGCTCCTGGGTGCCGCACGAGGTGGTCATCGTCGAGGACGACGGCGGCCGGGCGCGAGCACGCTGGTTCGCCGCCGGTGACTTCTGGGAGCGCCCGCTGCGCGCGGAGGAATCGGTCCATTGGCACGGGCGGGAAGAAGCCGACGCGTTCCTCAGCGAACGGCACCCGAGCCTGATGCGGTTCGAACCCCGACGGCCCCTGCTGCATGCGTTCCAGGTGCTGGGGATCACCCTGGCCGGGGTCGGCGCGGCCTCCGTCATCCTGTCGATCGTGCTCCTCTTCCTCGGCTGAACGGATGCGGTGTCCGCTGAGAGGGATCCCGGGCAGGATGGAGGCATGCCCGAATCCCCGCTCGCCTCCCGACCCTGGCTCGACTCCTACGCGGAGGGTGTCCCCGCGGAGATCGCGGATCCGTCGCAGACTCTGCCCGAGATGCTGTCGGCGAGTGTGAAGTCTTTCGGGCGGCGCCCGGCACTGGACTTCTTCGGAGCGGTCACGACCTATCGCGAGCTCGGGGAGCAGGTCGAACGGGCGGCAGAGGGTCTGCGGCGCCTCGGCGTCGGCCACGGCGACAGGGTCGCGCTGGTGCTGCCCAACTGCCCACAGCACGTGGTCGCCTTCTACGCGATCCTCCGGCTCGGCGCGATCGTGGTCGAGCACAACCCGCTCTACACCGCGCGCGAGCTGCGGCATCAGTTCGAGGATCACGGCGCCCGCGTCGCGGTCGTGTGGGACAAATCGGTCGACACGGTCGCCGGATTCCCCGACGATGTCAGGGTCGAGCACATCGTGAGCGTCGACATCACCACGGCGATGCCGCTGTCGAAGCGCCTCGCGCTCCGCCTGCCCCTGCCCCGGGCCCGCGAGGCCAGGGCGAAGCTCACCGGCGCCCCGAAGGCGCGGCACCTGATCGCGTGGAAGAGCCTCGCCGATCACCGACGCCTCTCCCGACGGGTGGCGGGACCGGGCCTGGAAGACATCGCCCTGCTGCAGTACACGAGCGGGACGACGGGTGTCCCGAAGGGAGCGATCCTCACGCACGCGAATCTCCGTGCCAACGCGATGCAGGGACGGGCGTGGGTACCGGGTCTCGTCGACGGCGAGGAGACGTTCTACGGCGTGCTGCCGCTGTTCCACGCCTACGGCATGACCCTGTGCCTCACCTTCGCGATGAGCATCGGCGCGCGACTCGTCCTCTTCCCGACGTTCGACCTCGGATTGGTCACCGCGGCGGCACGTACGACGCCGCCCACCTTCCTTCCCGCCGTGCCGCCGATCTACGACGCGCTCGCACGTGCGGCCGCCCGCGGGACCATCGACCTCTCGACGGTCCGCTTCGCGATCTCCGGGGCCATGAGCCTTCCGGTGGCCACCGTGAAGCGCTGGGAGGAAGCGACCGGTGGCCTGCTCGTCGAGGGCTACGGCATGACCGAGAGCTCACCGGTCGCGCTCGGCAATCCGATGGGTCCCACCCGTCGCCCCGGCACCGTGGGGGTGCCCTTCCCGAGCACGGAGATCCGCATCGTCGATCCAGTGGACCCTGCGGTCGACCTGCCCGCCGGCGAGTCCGGCGAGCTCCTCATCCGCGGACCGCAGGTCTTCCAGGGGTACTGGGGGCGTCCGGGCGAGACGGCAGATGCCCTGCTGCCGGACGGCTGGCTCCGATCCGGCGACATCGCCCAGGTCTCCTCCGACGGGTTCGTGAGCATCGTCGACCGCCTCAAGGAGCTCATCATCACCGGCGGGTTCAACGTGTCTCCCAGCGAGGTGGAAGACGCGCTGGTCGCCCACCCCGATGTCGTCGCCGCGGCGGTCGTCGGCCTGCCGCGACCCCACGGCGGAGAAGAGGTCGCCGCCGCCGTGGTGCTCCGCGACGGTGCGGCCCTCGACGTGGATGCGCTGCGCGACTTCTGCCGCACCCGGCTCACCCCCTACAAGGTGCCTCGCCGGATCACCGCCGTCGACGACCTCCCCCGGTCGCTCATCGGCAAGGTGCTGCGTCGTCAGGTGCGCGACCGCCTGCTCGCCGACCGCTGAGCCGTCTCGGTCGCACAGCGAGCAGGAAGCATCTCGGAGCGACACCCACGTGATCGCAGTCCCGCCGGTTGGCCCTTCAGTTGCCCATCTCCGCCTGGATCCGCCGGTCGAGGTCGTCGAGCTCCGCGAGCAGTTCGGCGGCGACCCAGACACGGTCCCGCTTGCGTCCGGTGATCTCTTGTACGAATCCTGCCGCTTCGAGCTGAGCGATGGCCTTGTAGGCCTGTTGCTCCGACGAACTCGCGCTTCTGCTCCCCCGCCGACGGAAACTTCGTCGCGCGCACCTCCCTGAACCGGGCTCGGCTAACGTCCGACCGCCGCCGGCCGACAGTCACCCCCGACAGCCCAGGACGGGCCGTCGGGTCCGTGCTCCCCGGAACACGGACGGATCTTTCCAGGATGGAGCCCATGATCGTCCTCACGCGCCTGAACCGTTCGCGGTTCGCGGTGAACCCCGACCTGATCGAACGTGTCCAGGCCACGCCGGACACGACGCTCATCATGGTCGACGGTGCGACCTTCGTCGTCACCGAGACGATGGATGACGTGATCGCGCAGATCACCCGGTTCCGCGCCGGAGTGCTCGCCACGGCCGCCGCCCTGATCAGCACCGCCGGATCGGATTCCGCCGCCCCCGATGCCGAGGTCGGTCTCTGATGGATCCGTCTCTCATCCTCGGACTGGTCCTCGCGTTCGGCGCACTGATCGCCATGATCAACCTCGAGGGCGCCACCATCGGATCGCTGCTGATCCCCGCCCCGATGGTGCTGGTCTTCGGAGCCACGATCGCCGTCGGCATCGCGAGCGGCACGGTGCGCGATGCGCTGCATGCGGTCAAGTCGCTCCCCCGCGCCTTCCGCGGCGAGCGCCGCACCGCGTCGAGCATGATCGACACGGTGGTCGGCTACGCCGAGAAGGCGCGCGCCGAAGGGCTCCTCGCCCTCGAGCAGGGACTCGAGGACGAGAAGGACCCGTTCCTGCGCCAGGCACTGCAGAGCATCGCGGACGGGACCGACGCCGAAGACCTGCGAACACTGCTGGAGGATGAGCTCACATCGACCGCCGCCCGCAACCGCACCGCCTCACGCTTCTACATGACGCTCGGCGGCTTCGCACCCACGGTCGGCATCATCGGCACCGTCGTCTCCCTCACGCACGTGCTGGAGAAACTCGACAAGCCCGACACGCTCGGTCCCATGATCGCGACAGCGTTCGTCGCGACACTGTGGGGTCTGGTCTCGGCCAACTTCATCTGGTTGCCCATCGGCGGACGCCTCCAGCGTCTCGGCGAGCTCGAACTCGAACGCATGACCGTGCTCATGGAGGGCATGCTCGCGATCCAGGCCGGCGCACCGCCGCAGTTCGTCGGCGAGCGCCTGCGAGCCCTCGTGTCCGAACGCTCCTCCGCCCGCTCCGGCCGGAAGGCCCGCACCCGAGCAGCCGAGGAGACGGAGCAGGCGTCATGAGCGTCCGTGCCCGTCGCCGCGTGCCGCAGGAGGAGCACAGCGGCCCGGACGAGCGGTGGATGGCGTCCTACATGGACATGGTCACGGTGCTGATGTGCATGTTCATCGTGCTGTTCGCGATGTCGACCGTCGACCAGGAGAAGTTCGAGGCTCTCAGCGCCTCCCTCGCGACCGGCTTCGGGCAGGAGCCCTCGGACGAGATCGACGCCACGACAGGCGTGGTCGTGCCTCCCGAACTGGTCGATGAGAAGGGCGAGGACTTCGCCGACATCGACCTCGCCGCTGCGCAGACCGAGTTCAACGAGCTGTCGGCGCTGCGTGAGCGCCTGCGTCAGGTGCTCGCCCAGAACGGTCTCGAAGCCGACGTCACCTTCACGATCGATGAGCGCGGCCTCACGATCGGCCTCGTGAGTGCCGAGACCTTCTTCGACACGAACAGCACGACGCTCAGTGCGAAAGCGCTCCTCGTCCTCGACGCGCTCGGCTCGGTGCTGGTCACCACCGCCAACGAGATCTCGGTCGAGGGCCACGCCGACGTGCGCGGATCGGTCGCCCCGTACCCCACGAACTGGGAGCTGTCCGCCGGACGCTCCACCCAGGTGCTGCGGCACCTCGTCGAGGCCTCGGGGCTGCCGCCCGCGCACCTGAAGTCGGTCGGATTCGGCGACACGAGGCCGGTCGCCCCAGGCGACTCCCCCGATGCCCTGGCCCAGAACCGACGGGTCGACATCGTCGTCCTCTCCGATGCGGACGAGGAGGTGCGCGCGCTCATCCCCCAGGCACAGGCGGGAAAGCCGTCCTCCTGACCCGCCTTCTCACCTAACGCACGCCGTTCACCGCCCGATAGTCCGGTTCGTGGTGATCGAGGACAGCGTGCGCTCCGACGTGCGCGCGGGAACGGCGACGAAGAGCGCCGACGTCGAGGTGTACGACTTCGGCCGTTCGGCGACCCTCTCGCGCGAGCACACCCGAGCACTGGAACTGGCCTTCGAGACCTTCTCCCGCCAGTGGTCCGCGCAGCTCTCGGCGAAGATCCACGTGCGCGCCACCATCGCGGTCGAGCACGTCGGCATGATGACATACGGCGAGTACGCCCAGTCGCTGCCGACGACGACCACGATGATCGTGTGCGCCCTGCCCGACTCGGAAGAGCGCCTCATCGTGCAGCTGCCGACCTCCGCCGCGACCGCCTGGATCGTGCAGATGGTGGGCGGACGAGCTTCCGCAGCCTCAGAGGACCGCACGTTCACCCCGATCGAGCAGGCCCTGATCCGATCGCTGATCGTCGACGCGATCGACCACCTCACCGGTGCGCTCGACGGTCTTCTCCCCACCGGGGTCGCCTTCAGCGGCATCCAGTACAGCTCGCAGTTCGCCCAGGTGGCGGCATCCGGCGAACCCGTCATCGTCGCACGGTTCTCGATGCGGCTCGCCGGTCGCACCGTGCCGACGAGCGTGATGCTGCCGGCCTCCGTGCTCGCCGGTTTCACCGTGCGTCCGTCCGACGACGAGCGCACCGCGGCACCCGCCCGGATCCGTCGCCAGGTCGAGATCGCCCCGGTCGAAATCGCGCTGCGACTCGCACCGCGAGCCGTGCTGCCCCGCGAGGTCCTGGATCTGTCCGTCGGCGACGTCATCGCGTTCCCGCACTCCGCCGATCGTCCGATGGTCCTCTCCGTCGGTGATCAGACCGTCGCCACGGCGGCCGTCGGCAGTGCCGGAGCGCGCCTGGCCTGCGTCGTGACCACCACCGTCCCCGATCCCGCTTTCGCCGAGGAGCCCGCGTGACCAGCACCACCACCTACGAGTCCGCCGTCGCCGCCGCCTTCGCCGCATCGTTGCCGACCGCCTCCCCTCTCGTCGCGCGCGCCTCGCAGGTCTCCGGCGACACCGGCGACGCCCTGGTCGTGCAGTTCGTCGGCGAGGCGAGCGCGCAGTTGGCTGTGCAGCTGTTCGAACCCGAGATCCTGGTCGACGGCCTCGGCGGCACGCCCCTGGCCGACCGGCTGCGCGATGCACTGGAGAGCGCGACCAGCGCGCTCGGTGCCGGTGCCCTCGGCGCAGGCACGGTCGGCGATGCCTCTTCCCTCTTCGCCGACCCGGCCGTGCAGCTCTTCGACCTCCAGGACGACGCCGACCACACGGTCGGCCGGCTCGCCGTCGTCGTGACGCGCGCGCCCGCCGGTGCCTCCTCGTCCTCGCGGCGGCTGCACCGCATCGCGGGCGTCGAGATGGAGCTCACCGTCGAGATCGGGCGCACCAGGATGGCGGTGCGCGATGTGCTCGATCTGGAACCGGGACGCATCGTCGAGCTCGATCGCTCCGCCGGCGCTCCGGCCGACATCAAGCTCAACGGACGCATCATCGCGCACGGCGAGGTCGTCGTCGTCGACCAGGACTATGCGGTGCGGATCACCCGCATCCTCGAGAACGTCGAGGCCTGACCCTGGACGACCTCCTGCTCGGCCTACGGGTCGTGCTCTCGCTCGCCGCAGTGCTCGGGGTGCTGTGGTTCCTGCAGCGACGCGTCGCGCGCACGCAGGCGCGTCGCCGCGACAGCGAGGCGATCACGGTGCTCGGGCGCCAGGGGGTCGGCCCGAAGGCGCAGATCGTCGTGATCCAGACGGAGGACGCCCGGTACGTGCTCGGCGTCACCGAGCACGGCGTGAACGTCGTCGACCGTCTGCCGGTCAGACCCGCAGATGAGCCGGAGGAGACCGCACGGTCGACGTGGTCGGCGACGACGTCAGAGGCGGCGTCCGACGCCGAGGAGTTCGACCGCATCCTCGCCGCCACCGCCCTGACCGAATCGGCGGCCGGCCCTCCCGTGACGCCGGCGCCGCAACGCCGGGTCCGTCACCGGAACGACCCGCTGCGTGGCTCCATCCTCTCCCCCGAAACCTGGCGGCAGACCGCCGAGGCCATCCGGCGCACCCGATGAGCGTCGCCCGTGGGGTCGTCGACGGGCGCGCGCTGCGGCGAATCGCGCTGATCCTCGCCGCGGCCGCGGTGCTGGTCGTCGTGATGACGCTCCTGTCGGGCACGGCCGCCCACGCACAGGTGACCCCCGACGACCCGGGCGAGGGCGTCACGATCGACATCAACGGCGTCGACGGCGGTCCGTCCGGCTCGATCCTGACCCTGCTGGGCATCACCCTGCTCTCGGTCGCCCCCGCGCTCCTGCTGATGATGTCGTCTTTCACGAAGATCTTCGTGGTGCTGGCGATGACCAGGAATGCCCTCTCGCTGCCGACCATCCCGCCCAACCAGGTGCTGGCCGGCCTGTCGCTCTTCCTGTCGCTGTTCATCATGTGGCCGGTGCTCACCGAGATCAACACGGTGGCAGTGCAGCCCTACATCGACGGCACGCTCACCTTCACGCAGGCCATCGACGTCGGCCAACTGCCTCTGCAGGAGTGGATGCTCCGCTTCACGCGCGAAGAGGACCTCGCCCTGATGACCCGGATGGCGGGTCAGCCCAACCCCGAGGACCCTTCGAGCGTCCCGATGTACACGCTCATCCCCGCGTTCATGATCTCCGAGCTGCGGGCCGCGTTCATCATCGGCTTCGTGATCTTCGTCCCGTTCCTGGTCATCGACCTCGTCGTGGCCGCGGCGCTGATGTCGATGGGCATGATGATGCTCCCGCCCGTGATGATCTCGCTGCCGTTCAAGATCCTGCTGTTCATCCTCGTCGACGGCTGGGGGCTCATCATCCGGGCGCTGCTCGAGAGTTACGGAGGGGTGGGATGAGTCCCGAAGCCGTCATCGACATCGGAACGCAGGGGCTGCTCATCGCGGCGAAACTCGCCGCGCCCGTGCTGGTCACCGCCCTCGTGGTGGGCTTCGCCATCTCGCTGCTGCAGTCGATCACGCAGGTGCAGGAGGTGACGCTGTCGTTCGTGCCGAAGATCGTCGCCGTCGGGATCGCCCTGCTCATCGCGGGCAACTGGATGATCGCGGAGATGATCGCCTTCACGAACGAGATGTTCGCCCGTATCCCCTCGCTGCTGAGCGGATGACGACGTGTACATCCCGATCGACTTCGCCTGGCTGGAAGCCACGATGCTCACCGCCGTGCGCATCACGGCCTTCATCATGATCGCCCCGCCGTTCTCGTACGGGGCGATTCCGGTGCGGGTGAAGGCGATGCTCGCGATCGGGCTCTCCCTCGCGGTGGGCACGGCCGTGGCCCCCGGCTACGTGAACCTCGACACCGGCCCGTTCCTCGGGGCCCTGGTTCTGCAGCTGGTCACCGGTGCCCTGCTCGGCTTCCTCGTGCTGTTGTGCTTCTCGGCGCTGCAGGCGGCCGGCAGCCTGATCGACGTGTTCGGCGGGTTCCAGCTCGCTCAGGCCTTCGACCCGCACTCGCTCGTGAACGGCGCCCAGTTCACCCGGCTCTTCCACCTGACCGCGCTGACGCTGCTGTTCGCGTCCGGCGGGTATCAGCTGATCCTGGCCGGGCTCGCCCGCAGCTTCGAGGCCGTGCCCGTCGACGGCATGTTCCAGGCGGCGGGACCCGCAGAGCTCCTCGTCGACGGGGTCTCGCAGATGGTGCTCGCCGCCGTGCAGATCGCCGGGCCCCTGGTGCTCGTGCTGTTCCTCGCCGATGTCGGGCTGGGACTCATCACCCGCGTCGCTCCCGCGCTGAACGCGTTCGCGATGGGCTTCCCGGTCAAGATCCTGCTGACGCTGCTGCTCGCGGGCGCCGTCTACGCCGTCCTCCCCGGCATCGTCGACTCCCTCGCCGCGCAGGCCCTGCGCATGATGCAGGGGGTGCACGAATGAGCGGCACGGACAGCGGCGAACGCAGCGAGAAGGCGACGGACAAGCACCTCAGCGAGGCCCGCAAGAAGGGGCGGCTGTCACGCAGCCAGGATCTGACCGCCTGGCTGGGGATCGGCGCGGCGGCCGTCACGATGCCGGCGGCCATCGCCCTGGGGGCTTCGGCGGGAACCGAGCAGCTGCTCACGCTGACGTCCCTGGTCGATGCTCCGACACCGCAGGCGGCTCTGGCGGCCCTCGGGCGCGGTCTCGCCTCCGTGCTCCCGACGCTCACCGTGATGCTGGCCGCCGTCGCGATCGTCACCCTGATCGGCGCGGTCATCCAGGGCGGGGTGCATCTGAAGCCGCTCACCGGCCGTTTCGAACAGTTCAACCTCGTCACAGGGATCCGCCGGGTGTTCGGCATGCAGGCCCTCTGGGAGGGCGCCAAGGCTCTCATGAAGACCGCGGCCATCGGCATCGCCCTCTGGTTCGTGATCGCGAGCCTGATGCCCGTGCTGACCGCGAGCGGCGCGCACTCGATCTCCCGCCTGCTCGGCACCGCGAGCGAGGGCACGACCGCGCTTCTGCAGACCGCGATCGGGGTCGGCCTGGCCCTCGCCGCGATCGACATGTTCGTGGTCATGCGGCGCAACCGCAAGCACACACGCATGACCAAGCGCGAGATCCGCGACGAGAACAAGAACTCCGAAGGCGATCCGCTGATCCGCCAGCAGCGACGTTCGCGTCAGCTCGCCGTCAGCCGCAACCGCATGATCGCGGCCGTCGCCGGCTCCGACGTCGTCGTGGTCAACCCGACGCACATCGCGATCGCCCTGCGGTACGAGCCCGGCCGCGCCGCCCCCAAGGTCGTCGCCAAGGGCAGCGGGGTGATCGCCGAGCGCATCCGCGACGAGGCCGTGCGCGCCGGTGTGCCGCTGGTGCGCGAGATCACCCTCGCCCGGGCCCTGCACGCCGCGTGCGAGCTGGGCCAGGAGATCCCCGAAGACCTGTACAACGCCGTGGCACGCGTGCTCGTGTTCGTCGACTCGCTGCGACGACGCGGGGCGGCCCGCGGCATCCACTCCCTTCCCTACCGGAGGACCGCATGAGACAGCTGCTTCCCAAGCTCGGGGTGCCGATCGGCGTCGTGGGCATCATCATGCTCCTCGTCGTGCCGGTGCCGCCGTTCCTGCTCGACATCCTCATCATCCTGAACATCATGTTCGCGCTCGTGATCCTGCTCACGTCGATGTTCGTCAAGAAGCCGCTCGATTTCTCGGTCTTCCCCTCGCTGCTGCTCGTGGCGACGCTGTTCCGGTTGGGACTGAACGTCGCCTCGACCCGTCTGGTGCTCGGCGAGGCGTACGCGGGGCAGGTGATCGAGGCGTTCGGCGCCATCGCGGTCGGCGGCTCGCTCATCATCGGCGCCGTCGTGTTCCTCATCCTGGTCGTCATCCAGTTCGTCGTGGTGACGAAGGGCGCAGAGCGCGTCGCCGAGGTCGGTGCACGGTTCACGCTCGATGCGATGCCCGGCAAGCAGATGGCCATCGACGCCGATCTCAACGCCGGACTCATCACCGATGCGGAGGCGCGCGAGCGTCGCGCCGAGGTCGCCGCCGAGGCCGACTTCTACGGAGCGATGGACGGTGCGTCCAAGTTCGTGAAGGGCGACGCGATCGCCGGTCTCGTCATCATCATCATCAACGTCGTGGGCGGCATCGCCATCGGCATCGTGCAGCACGGCATGACGATCGACGAGGCCGTGAACACCTACAGCCTGCTCACGATCGGTGACGGTCTGGTCACGCAGATCCCGGCGCTGCTGATGGCGGTCTCCACCGGCATGATCGTGACCCGCTCCACGGCGGAGGCGGAGATGGGGACGGCGGCATCCGCCCAGCTCGGCCAATCCCGCAATGCGCTCATCATCGCCGGCTGCGCCGCGATCATCATGTCGCTCATCCCGCACATGCCGATGCTGCCGTTCGTCGCGATCGGCGCCCTCCTCCTCCTCATCGCCCAGCGCATCAAGGCGACCCAGAAGCGCGAGGAGGCGGCCGCCGCCGCGCAGAGCCCCTCCGCCGCCCCGGCCGACCAGCCCGAGGAACTCATCGAGAAGATGCGCGTGCATCCGCTCGAGATCCTCCTGGCCCCCGACATCATCGATCTGGTCACCGGCGGACCCGACGATCTGCTCGCGCGTGTGAAGGCCCTCCGACGCCGGATCGCCCTCGATCTCGGGCTCATCGCGCCGCCCGTCCGCACCCGCGACAGCATCGAGCTGCCGCAGGCGACCTACGTCATCCGCATCGCCGGTGTCGAGACCGGCCGCGGCACGGCGCCGGTCGGTTCCGTGCTCGCCCTCGGGCAGGGGCTGGACAGCCTCCCCGGCACCGCGACGCTCGACCCGGTCTTCGGACTCGAAGGCAAATGGATCCCGATGGAGATGCGCCACAGCGCCGAGTTCGCCGGTGCGACCGTGATCGACAGGGCGAGCGTGATCATCACGCACCTGTCCAGTGTGATCCACGCCCACGCTGCACGCCTGCTCAGCCGCGAAGACGTGCGCCAGCTCACGGACGCCCTCAAACAGGTCTCCCCCGCTGCCGTCGAGGAGCTCACGCCTGCGCTGATGTCCCTGGCCGAGGTCCAGCGCGTCCTGCAGGGCCTCCTCGCCGAGCGGGTGCCGATCAACGACCTCAGCCGCATCTATGAGGCGCTCGCCCTGCGCGCCAGGGTCTCCACCGAACCCGAGGGCCTGATCGAAGCCGCACGGGCCGCGCTCGGCCCCGCGATCGCCGCCCGGTTCGCGGATGCCGGCACCCTGCGCGTGGTGATGATCAACCCGATGCTCGAACAGGCGATGCTCGAGAGCCTGCGCCCGGGCGACGACGGCAGCCAGATCGTGTTCGATCCGCAGCGCATGGAGGCGGTGGTGGATTCCGTGAAGCAGGCCGTCGCCTCGGTACACGAGGGCGGCGAGCCGGTGCTGGTGTGCGCACCGTCGCTGCGGCCGGCCGTGCGACGCCTCGTCTCGGCGCAGACGGACGGCCTCCCTGTGCTCTCGTACACCGAGGCGACCGCGGCCGCCCTCACGATCGAGACCGTCGGTGTCGTACGAGACATCCCCACGCCGTCGGTCGGCGTCGTCCCCGCAGCACTAGGCTGAACGAATGCTGGTTTTGACGAGGCGGATCGGTGAGAGCGTGCGCATCGACGGCGACATCGAGATCACGCTGCTCGAGATCAAGGGCGACAGCGTGCGGATCGGCGTGAAGGCACCGCGCGAGACGCGCATCCAGCGCACCGAGATCATCGAGGCGGTCGTCGCCGAGAACGTGTCCGCCGCCGCGGAGACCGATGCCGAGGCCGAAGGAGCGATCGCCGCCGCCCTCGCCCGCGGCCGGGAATCCCGCCCCGCCTAGCCGGACATCTCCTCAGGCCGACGTGAGATCCGCCGCGGTGGCGCGCTTCCACTGATCGCCGCCGGCATCCCGCGCCCTGACCGCTGCTCTGCCCGCCGCGGCGACGAGGGCGTCGTAGTCGTAACCGACGACCGAGGCGGTCGCCCAGCCGATGCTCGCCGAGGATCGGATCCCGGTGACCGCCGTCTCCCTGTCGATCACCGAGATGCGGGTCAGGATCCCCCGCAGGTGGTGCCGGACCGACTCGTCGCCACCGCGGATGACGACGATCGCGCGACCGTCGGCGACCCGATCGGCGTCGGCCGACGCGGGGAGCCCCTCCTGGATGTCGTGATGGAAACGGTCGACGATCATGGCGAACGCGGAACCCGTCGACGCCTCCCGGAGGTCGGCCGGATCGTCGAGCCGGATGTCGAGGACCGACCACGGCAGGTCGTTCTGCGCCTCGGCCTTGCGGAGCCGGCGACGGGCGCGGTCGGCGATGTCATCGGCGTCCCTCGTCTTCTGCTCCGAACGCACCAGCAGCACCAGGGTGAACGCCGCGCACGTGCTCACCACCACCGTGCCGACGGCATTCATGCCGCGCAGTGCGCTCAACTGCGCCTCGGTGCCGGCGCCACCGGAGACGAGGGCGGACACGGCGCTCACGACCGCCACCACGACGAAGCCGCATGAAGCGAGGGCCAGCGGCAGCACGATGTCCCTGACGGCCGGCCTGTCCCGCAGCAGCTCGTAGGCCACCAGGCCTGCGAAGACGGCGCTCCCGAGGAAGACGAGCTGGAACGAGGGCAGATACCAGACGCTGCCGGCCGTGGCCACCAGGAGCGTGGGAGAGACCAGGATGAAGACGACGACCGGCCACCAGCGCGCTCGCCGACCGAGGTGCATCCGCAGGCCGATCCAGACCAGCGGTTCGAAGCAGAGCATCAACGCGGAAGCGGCTCCGCGCAACACCGGTTCCTCGGTCTGCTGGCCCGCGAGCCAGAGGTAGGCCGCCAGCATCCCCAGGCCGAAGGCCGCTCCCCAGGTCACCGTCGCCTTCGACGGGCGGGCGAGGGTGCCGAGGCCCACGACCATCACCGTGAGCACGGTGACGACGGCCACCATGCTCGTCGTGATGTCGACGTTGACGGGGACGAGCGGGTTCACGTCTGCACCTCTTCCGGGGAACGCGGCGGGAAGCGGAGTGTCACCCGGGTGCCGACCGCGATCTCGCTGGAGACGTCGATGCTGCCCTCATGCGCGGCGACGATCTCGCGCACGATCCCCATTCCCAGTCCCGTGCCGCTGATGCCGGCACGCACAGCGCTCTCGGTGCGGAAGTAGGGCTCGAACACCCGTGACAGATCCTCCGGGGTCATCCCGAATCCGTCGTCGACGATCGTGACCTCCGCCTGACCCGTCGTGGCCGTCCCCAGACCGATTTCGATGCGCCCTCCTGCAGGGGTGTACTTGGCGGCGTTGCTGAGGAGGTTGTCGAGCACCTGCCGCAGCCGGAAGGGATCGCCCGAGATCACCAGGCGTGCGGCGCCCCCGATCCCGAGTTCCTGTCTGTTGCCGGCGATGACGGGTGCGTACGAGGCGGCCGCCGCCTCGACCACCTCGCGCAGATCGACCGGGGCGAACGGCTCCTGCGCGGAGCGGCTCGTCTGCTGCAGGATGCTCGAGACCAGGTCCTGCATCCGCTCACCCGCGTGCGCGATGATCTCGAGCTGCGCCGGCACGCGTCCCGGCAGGTCGTCGCGCTCGCGGAGCAGATCGACGTGACCGAGGATCGCGGTGAGCGGATTTCGCAGTTCATGGGAGACGACCGCATTGAAAGTGCGTCGTTCCTCGTCGACTTCGAGCAGCGCCGTCACGTCGTCGATCACGACGAGCGTGATGTCCTCGCCCTCTCCCGCGGTGGCCATCGGCTGTGTGCTCACCTCGAGCGCACGCCACTGTCCCGTGCCGTCGAACAGCCACACCCGTTCCGCCTGCAGCCGCTCGCCACCGGCGGCTCGGGCGAGCGAGGTGCGCGATGGCGGAAGCGCCGTGCCACGCCGCGCGTCGTACTCGACCGCGGCCGAGGGCAGAGCGGCACCGAAGCGATCACGACCGTAGAGCGTGCGGTAGGCGTCGTTCATCTGCAGGACGCGCCCGCCGGTCGTCACGACCACGAGCGCCACGCTCAGCGCGTCGACGATCTGCGTGACGCGTCGCTGGTTCGCCTCCGCCCGCTCGGCGGCGCGGTTGACCTGCTCGGAGCGGCGCTGCAGGAGGCGGCGCGCGGCGCGGGAGCGCTGCGCGCCGATGCGGACCGTCACCCCGAGGAAGCCCAGGGTGATCACGAGGGTGAGCAGCCGCAGCAGGATGTCGGCCGGGGCACCGCTCTGATCGGCGAACAGCACGAGAGTGGCGCTGATGAAGGCGATGCCTCCGAGCACCCAGGGCATCGTGAAGTAGCTGGCCAGCCACACGACGGGAAAGACCCAGAGGAACCCGAGGCGGAGGTCGGGCGCGTTGGTCGTGAAGCCCACGGCGAGCGCGTCCAGGAGCGGCACGACGGTGGCGGCCGTGCGCGGGAGCCGGTGCCACGGCAGCGCCAGGGTCATGAGCGTGGTGACGATCACGAGACCGACGCCGGCGACCACCAGTGGGTTGGCGAAGGTCTGCGGCTTGAACGCGGTGATCATCACGACGATCGCCACGATGCTGCCGGTGAAGACGAGCTGCCAGCGCCAGATAGACACAGTGCGGACCATCAGCGCTCACCCTCCCCCTCGAACCTCAGCTTTGCCGCAAGATTACTCAAAGATCGATGCAGCCCGCTCTTCAGGCGGCCTCGCACCCCTAGCATTCTGAGTGGGGGCCGATACTGCGACTGGGGAACAACGCAGACGCTGGGGCCACGCGAGTGGGGATTCGCAGGCAACCGGGGCCGTGGTTGGGGAACCACGGTCCCGCCCCGCGGCATTCACGGACCATCGGCCGGCGTGAGACGATAGCCGACGCCGCGCACCGTCTCGATGTAGCGCGGCTGCGTCGTGCTGTCGCGGAGCTTGCGCCGCAGATTGGCGATATGGGTCTCGATCGCCCGTTTGTCCGGCTCGCTCACGTACTCGTTCGAGCCCTCGGGTGCCCCGCGCAACCCTCGCGCGAGATCGGCTTTGCTGCGCACGCGGAGCCCGGCCTCGAGCAGCATCGCGAGCAGGTCGAACTCGGTCGGCGTGAGGTCGATGCGCCGCTGCCCGATCAGGACCATCCGCGTGTCGAGGTCGAGGCTGAGATCCCGGTGGACACGGCCCCGCCAGGTGAGAACGGTGGCACCGTCGGCCGCCGGGTCGGGCTCGACTGCCGCTCGTCCGGTGTCCGGGAGCCGGGGAAGCACGGAGCGGGGTTCGGAAGGGTGGGGTTCCGAGGGGCGGGGATCGGCGACGCGGGGGCGCCGCAGCAGCGCCTCGATGCGCGCACGCAGTTCGCGCGGACGGAACGGCTTCACCAGATACTCGTCTGCTCCCGACGTGAGACCGAGGACCACGTCGGATTCCTCGGAGAGCGCGGAGAGCATGATGATGAAGGTGTCGCTGATCCGCCGGATGCGTCGTGCGACCTCGAAGCCGTCGATGCCGGGGAGATTGATGTCGAGCGTCGTGATCACCGGCTGGTGCTGCTCGATGGCCGCGAGCCCCTCCAACCCGGAACCGGTGAGGATCGTCTCGAAACCGGCGGCGAGGAACACCTCTTCCAGGAGAGATCGCACATCGGGGTCGTCCTCGACGATCACGGCGACGAGAGCGCGATCCACGGCCGGGGTCATACGATGCTCTCTCGCACGATCGTGACGACCCTCGGCGCGTCGGCGTCGAGCTCCGACGGGTCCAGATCGGAGGATCCGACCGGGCGCTCCACCTCGACATCCCACCACGAGTCGGCCAGTTCCTCGGCCATACCGCGTCCCCACTCCACCACCACGACCGATCGCTCGAGGTCGAGATCGAGGTCGTCGAGCTCCGCGGCGGAACCGAGCCGGTAGGCGTCGACATGCACGAGTGGCGCACCGCCGACCAGCGAGGGATGCGTGCGGGCTATGACGAAGGTCGGACTCTGCACGGGACCGCGCACTCCGAGCCCCTCGGCGAGGCCGCGCGTGAACGTGGTCTTCCCCGCGCCCAGCGGGCCCGTCAGGACGAGCAGGTCGCCGGCTTCCAGCTGTTCCCCGATCCGCACGCCCAACTGCTCCATCGCGTCGGCGGTCGCGATCTCTCGTCGGCCGAGGAACGCAGGGTCCACGCTCACGAGGTCCGCCGGGGGACGCGCGGACCGATGCGGGTGACGATCTCGTAGTTGATGGTGTCGGCGGCATCCGCCCAGTCCGTCGCGGACGGTACGCCGAGGGTGGGGTCGCCGAACAGGACCACCTCATCGCCGATCGAGACCGGAGCGTCGCCGACGTCGACGACGAACTGGTCCATCGCGATGCGCCCCACATTCACGAACCGGCGTCCGCCGATCGAGACCGGGAGCTTTCCCGATGCGTTCCGCGGCACCCCGTCGGCGTATCCGAGAGGCACCAGGACCAACGTCGTGTCGCGGTCGGTGCGATGGTCGTAGCCGTAGGAGACGCCGGTTCCTGCGGGCACTCTGCGGACGGCGGCGATCGCACCGCGGAGCGTCATCGCCGGGCGCAGACCGAGCTCCGCGGAGCTGCGGTCGTCGAACGGCGAGAGGCCGAAGAGTCCGACGCCGATGCGCACCGCGTCGAGGCGCATCTCCGGCAGGTCGATGGCGGCGGCCGTCGCAGCGATGTGCCGGATCTCGGGGCGGATGCCGAAAGCCGCCGCCGCGGCGACGCCTTCCTCGAACTTCGCGAGCGCAGCTCTGTCGTCGTCGACCGACGTGTTGGAGAGGTGACTGAACAGCCCGACGATGCGCAGTCGTCCGATGCGCTGGAGGCGCGCGGCCTCGGCCAGCACGCGGCCCCAGTCGGCGGGGGCGATGCCGTTGCGCGACAGCCCGGTCTCGAACTTCAGGTGCACGCCGACCGGACGGTCGACCGCGGCGGCAGCTCCGGCCGCCTCGAGCTGGTCGAACGACGAGATCCCCACCTCGATGTCCTGCGCGGCGGCGTGCTCGAATCGTTCCCCCGGCGCGTGCAGCCACGCCATGATCGGTGCACGCACGCCCTGTCGGCGCAGTTCGAGCGCCTCGGGGATCTCGGCGACGCCGACGCGGGTGGCACCGGCGGAGAGCGCCGCGACGGCCGCCGCCGCCGCGCCGTGGCCGTAGGCGTTGGCCTTCACGATGGCGATCACCTCGACCCCGGTGAGTCGTCGGAAATGACGCACGTTGTCGGCGATCGCGTCGAGATCGATGGTCGCTTCGCGGAACGGGACGGTCACAGCGGTGCTCCTTCGGCGACGACGAACGCTGCGGCGAGACCGGCGTCGTGGGTGAGTGTCAGATGCAGCGTCAGGATGCCGCGTTCCTCGACGACGGCGGCCGTCGAGCCGGAGAGCACGAAATGCGGGCGACCAGACGGCTCCGACGCGATCTCGATCTCGGTCCAGTGCACGCCGTCCGAGCCACCGAGCGCCTTGATCAGCGCTTCCTTGGCCGCGTAGCGGGCGGCGAGGGACGGAAGGCGGAGGGTGCGCTCCGACGGGGCGAAGAGCCGTTCGCGCAATCGCGGCGTCCGTGCCATCGTCCGCTCGAATCGCGGGATGTCCACGAGGTCGATTCCGGTGCCGATGATCACCCGTTCAGCCTACCGAGCCTGATTCCGGTTGAAATCGCCCAAATGGCTCCGTTTCCACTGGAAACGAAGCCATTCGCGCGATTCGAAGGGCGGGTCTACTCGACCGTGACCGACTTGGCGAGGTTGCGCGGCTGGTCGACGTCGAGGCCCTTCGCCGTGGCCAGCGCCATCGCGAAGATCTGCAGCGGCACGACGGCGAGCAGCGGCTCGAACATCGCTCCGGCGAGCGGGATGTGGATGACCTCGTCGGCGAACGGCAGCACGGCGGCGTCGCCCTCCTCGGCGATCACGATCACCCGGGCACCGCGCGCGCGGATCTCCTGGATGTTCGAGACGACCTTGGAGTGCACGAGCGCGGAGTGGCGCGGCGACGGAACCAGCACGAACACCGGCTGCCCGGGTTCGATCAGTGCGATCGGTCCGTGCTTGAGCTCGCCGGCGGCGAAGCCCTCGGCGTGGATGTAGGAGATCTCCTTGAGCTTGAGAGCACCTTCGAGGGCGATTGGGTACCCGACGTGGCGTCCCAGGAACAGCACCGAGCGGGTGTCGGCCATCCACCCGGCGAGCTGGGTGACGTGCTCCTGCTCGCTCTCGAGCACCTGGGCGATCTTGTCGGGAAGCGCAGCGAGTTCGTCGACGTCGACCGAGGCATCGGCGACCGCACCGCGCACCCGGCCCATGTGCAGGCCCAGCAGCAGGAGCGCGGTGATCTGCGCGGAGAACGCCTTGGTCGAGGCCACGGCGACCTCGGGGCCGGCATGGGTGTACACGACGGCATCCGACTCGCGCGGGATCGTGGCGCCCTGCGTGTTGCAGATCGACAGGGTGCGCGCACCGCGTTCCCTGGCGTACTTCACAGCCATCAGGGTGTCCATGGTCTCGCCCGACTGGCTGATCGACACGACGAGGGTGTCGGCGCCGATCACGGGGTCGCGGTAGCGGAACTCGTGGGCGAGCTCCACGTCGACGGCGACACGTGCCCACTGCTCGATCGCGTACTTGCCCACCAACGCCGCGTATGACGCCGTGCCGCAGGCGGTGATGATCACGCGGTTGATACCCACGAAGAGCTCGTCCAGTCCGTCGAGCTCCGGGATGACGACCTGTCCGTCGTGGATGCGACCGCGGATGGTGTTGGCGACGGCCTCGGGCTGCTCTGCGACCTCCTTGGCCATGAAGCTCGACCATCCGCCCTTCTCGGCAGCGGCGGCATCCCACGACACGTCGAACGGCTCGGGCTCGACGGGCGTGCCGGCGAAGTCCATCACCGTGACGGCGTCGGGGGTGATCGAGACGATCTGATCCTGGCCGATCGCAAGCGCCTTGCGCGTGTGCTCGATGAACGCGGCGACGTCGGAGCCGAGGAAGTTCTCGCCCTCGCCGAGTCCGATCACGAGCGGGGAGTTGCGGCGGGCGCCGACCACCAGACCGGGGTGGTCCTGGTGCATCGCCAGCAGGGTGAACGCACCTTCGAGGCGGTTCACGACGCTGCGGAAGGCGAGCTGCAGGTCGCCGCCGTTGCCGGCGTACTCGCGTCCGAGGAGCGCAGCAGCGACCTCGGTGTCGGTCTCACTGCGGAACACGACGCCGTCGGCGAGGAGCTCGTCGCGCAGTGCGGCGAAGTTCTCGATGATGCCGTTGTGGATGACGGCGAGCTTGTCGTCGTCGGCAAGGTGCGGGTGCGCGTTGCCGTCGGTCGGTCCTCCGTGGGTCGCCCAGCGGGTGTGCCCGATGCCGGTCGACCCGTCAGGGAGCGGCGCGTCGGCGAGCGAATCGCGCAGCACGGCGAGCTTTCCCGCCTTCTTGCGCATGCCGAGCGAGCCGCCGCCATCGATGACGGCGACACCCGCCGAGTCGTATCCGCGGTACTCCAGGCGTGCGAGGCCTGCGAGAAGGATGTCCTGGCTGGGGCGCGGGCCCACGTATCCGACGATTCCACACATGCGATCAAGAGTAAGACGAGTTTTTTGCGAGTCGTCCGTACATTCTTCCGCCCCGTCGCGGGTCGCACGCGGGGTCAGAGCTTGCGCAGCAGCACCGTCTCGACATCGTGGTCGGCACCCTTGCGCAGCACCAGGCGCGCGCGGTGCCTGGTCGGCATCACGTTCTCGATGAGGTTGGGCATGTTGATCTCGTTCCAGTAGCCGAGAGCCGTCGTGATCGCCTCGTCGTCCGTGAGGTGCGCGAACACGTTGAAGTAGGACGAGGGGTTGCTGAAGGCCGCCTGCCGGAGTGCGAGGAAGCGGTCGACGTACCACTTCTCGATATGCGACGTATCGGCGTCGACGAAGATCGAGAAGTCGAACAGGTCGCTCACGGCGACATCGTTCGGAGCCGGCGGCGGCTGCAGCACGTTCAGCCCCTCCACGATGACGACGTCGGGGCGACGCACCACGACGTTCGCGTCCGGCACGATGTCGTAGCGCATGTGCGAGTAGAACGGGGCGCGCACCTCGGTGGCACCGCTCTTGACCTCGGTGAGGAACTCGATCAGCGCGCGCCGGTCGTACGACTCGGGGAAACCCTTACGGTCCATGATCCCGCGGCGCTCGAGCTCGGCGTTCGGGTACAGGAAGCCATCCGTGGTGACCAGCTCCACCCGCGGCGTCCCCGGCCAACGGCTCATGAGCTCGCGCAGCAGACGGGCGATGGTCGACTTGCCCACCGCCACGGAACCGGCCACGCCTACGACGAACGGCGTCGTGGTGTCGTCCTCCTGGAGGAAGGAGGAGGTCGCCGCCCCCAGCCGTTTCGTCGCCGTGGCGTACAGGCTCAGCAGGCGGCTCAGGGGCAGGTACACCTCGCGTACCTCGGTGAGCGAGAGACGGTCCCCGATACCGCGGAGCTCGACGACCTCGGTCTCGGTGAGCGGCTGGTCGAGCCCGGCCGCGAGCCGCGCCCATTCCGCGCGTCCGATCTCCCGATAGGGCGACAGCGGCAGTGTGGGGTCGGCGGTGGTCACGGAGTACATCGTATCCGGGGGGCGAGTAGTCTCTTCCCGTGCGCCTGGGAGTCCTCGACATCGGATCCAACACCGTCCACATGCTCGCTGCCGACGTCCGTCCCGGTGGACGGCCGCTCGCGACGACGAGCGATAGGACGGTGCTGCGCCTCATGCGCTATCTCACCCCCGACGGCTCCATCTCGGAGGAGGGCGTCGCCGCGCTCGAGGAAGCGGTCGCGCAGGCACGGCGTGTGGCCGAGAGCGAGCGTGTCGACGCGCTGCTGGCCACCGCGACGAGCGCGGTTCGCGACGCGCGCAATGGCAGCGAGGTCATCGCCCGTATCGAAGCAGCCCTCGGCCAGCCGTTGCAGGTGCTCGACGGTGAGACCGAGGCAGAGCTGACGTTCCTCGCGGTACGGCGCTGGTTCGGCTGGTCCGCCGGTCAGATCCTGCTCCTCGACATCGGCGGCGGCTCGCTGGAGATCGCCGCCGGCGCGGAGGAGATGCCGGACGCGGCCGCGTCCGTTCCGCTCGGCGCCGGACGCATGACGGTGCAGTTCCTGCCGCACGATCCTCCGGGCGAGGCCGAGGTGGAGCGGCTGCGCGCGCACGCGACGACAACCTTGGCCGATGTGCTGCCGCGGTTCGTCGCCCTCCCCCGCCCAGACCATGTCGTCGGATCGTCGAAGGCGATCCGCTCCCTTGCCCGCCTGGTCGGGTACCCGGTACCGGGATGGTCGGGAAGCGAGCGGATGCTGCTCCCCCGCGCCTCCCTCGGGTCGTGGATCCCGCGCCTCGCACGCCTTCCCGCCTCCGCGCGGCAGGAGCTGCCGGGCATCACTCCGGACCGGACGTTCCAGATCGTGGCCGCCGCGGTCTCTCTGCATACGGCGATGACGGCCCTCGACGTCGACGAGCTCGAAGTGTCGCCATGGGCTCTGCGCGAAGGCGTGCTGCTGAGGTACATCGAACAGCTCAGCTGGTCCGCCTCTCGAACCTGAGCGGCGTCCGCCCCTCGAACATGAGCGGAGGACGACGCGGCACGAACACGCCCTGTTGCCGCGTACCTCCGTGCGGGTATCCTCTGACGAAGCGAGCACCTCTCCCGCGGTCGCAGACCGCTGGCGGGAGGTACGAGCCCGGCGAGCCGACCTCATCGTTCGGCGCCGCCCATCGATCATCGGCGTCGGGGGGTGCTGAGTGAGCCCGGGAGAGGCATTGGCCATCGGCTCGGCCGAACTGATCTCGCACGGCGTACGCGCAGTCGACGATCTGTCGACGATCCGCGCGACGCGGCGGACGCCCGGGCCTGTGATCCTGCTGTCGATGCAGGGCACGGCGACCGAACTGGCGATCGACACCACCACTGCGCACCCGCACCACGCCGTCTTCGCCTTCGTGGAGGCAGGGGGAATCTCGGCGAAGGAGCAGCACGGCCCGTGGGTGCCGCTCGGCAACGGGCTCGTGATCGCCCCGCCCGGGATCGACCAACGTGTTCAGTGCGACGGTGCCTGGCGCATCATCGCCGCCTTTGTTCCCCGCTCCGCGCTCGGGTCGTTCGTCGCGACGCTGCCCGCCACCAGTCGAGTCCTCGAAGAGCGGCGCCCGTTGGATCGCGCCATGCAGGCGTTCATCGAGCAGGTCCTCACCGTCGACGACGACGCGACGGCGATCGAGCGATATGCCATGGAGCATCTGATCGTGGAGATGAGCGGAGCGATCCTGCTCGACCGCGTCGACACGGCGTCCCCGCAACGCTCTCCCCACGCCGCGCTGCGCGACCGCGCCATCGCCGTGATCGCACAGCAGTGCGGCGACCCGGCGTTGAATCCTGACCTCGTCGCCCGCGAGGTTCAGGTCTCCCTCCGTCAGCTCCAGCTGGTCTTCGCCGAAGTGGAGAACAGTGTGGCCGGCGAGATCAGACACCAGCGCGCGCGCCGCGCCCGATCGCTTCTCATCGACAGCCGTTTCGATGCGCTGAGCATCGAGCAGGTGTCCCAGCGCTCCGGCTTCCATTCCCCCATCAGCCTCCGTCGCGCGCTCCAGGAGGACTACGGAGCCACGCCGCGGGCACTGCGCGCCCACAGCGGCACGGGATCGCAGAGCGACACGGGATCACGGAGCGGCGAACGCGAGACGGCCGATCGCTGAGATCAGCGATCGGCCGTCGTAGCGTCAGGTCAGGTCAGAGCGACAGGCGCTCTTGGACCACCTCTGCGAGGCGTCCGGCGTATGCATGCACGGATTCGGCATCGGCCGCCTCCACCATCACGCGCACCAACGGCTCGGTGCCGGACTTGCGCAGCAGCACCCGTCCGGAGTCGCCCAGCTCGGACTCGATGTCACGGACGGCTTGCTGCACGACCTCGTCATCGGACACGCGATCCTTGTCCACGTCGCGCACGTTGATGAGAACCTGCGGGTAGACCGTCATCACCGAGGCGAGCTCAGCGATCGACTTCTTCTGCCGCGCCATCTCGGCCACCAGGTGGAGGCCGGTGAGGATTCCGTCGCCTGTCGTGGCGTACTCGCTCATGATGACGTGACCGGACTGCTCACCGCCGAGGGCGTACCCGCCCTCGTTCATGTCCTCGAGCACGTAACGGTCTCCGACGGCCGTCTGGCGCACGGTGATCCCGTGCTCGCGCATGGCGACATGCAGACCGAGATTGCTCATCACCGTGGCGACCAGCGTGTCGTCCGTGAGGTGGCCGCGCTCCTTCATGGACACTGCGAGGATGGCCATGATCTGGTCGCCGTCGATGTGATTGCCCTCGGCGTCCACGGCGAGGCAGCGGTCGGCGTCGCCGTCGTGAGCGATGCCGATGTCGGCCCCGAGACGCACGACGGCCTCGGCCAGGTTGTCCAGGTGAGTCGAGCCGACACCGTCGTTGATGTTCCAGCCGTCAGGGTCGGCACCGATCACGGTGACCTCTGCTCCCGCATCGCGGAATGTCTCCGGAGAGACACCGGAGGCCGCGCCATGGGCGCAGTCGAGCACCACGTGGATGCCGTCCAGCCGGTTCGGGAGCGATCCGAGAAGATGCACCACGTAGCGGTCCTCCGCGTCGGAGAACCGGTCGATGCGACCGACGCCGGCACCCGTCGGGCGCAGCTTGTCGCCGGTCAGCGCTTCTTCGATGCGCAACTCGACCACGTCAGGGAGCTTGCGTCCTCCGCGGGCGAAGATCTTGATGCCGTTGTCGGGCGCAGCGTTGTGCGACGCCGAGATCATCACGCCGAAATCGGCATCGCGATCGGCGACGAGGAAAGCGAGAGCGGGCGTCGGGATGACTCCCGCCTCGAGCACGTCGACTCCGGAAGAGGCGAGACCCGCGGCGACGGCCGCGGCGATGAAATGTCCGGAGACCCGGGGGTCCCGGGCGACCACTGCGGTGAGTCGCTTGCCTTCGGCTTTGCGAGCCTCCGCAGTACGGCCCTGGCCCAGGACGACAGCAGTCGCCTGGGCCAGGGTGAGCGCCAGGTCGGCGGTGAGGGTGCCATTGGCGAGTCCTCGCACGCCGTCCGTGCCAAAGATCGGCATCGGAGCAGTTGACCTTAACGCTTCGAGTACTGAGGCGCCTTACGGGCCTTCTTGAGTCCAGCCTTCTTGCGCTCCTTGACACGGGCGTCGCGCGAGAGGAAGCCGGCCTTCTTCAGGGTCGGACGGTTGTTCTCCTCGTCGATGCCGTTCAGCGAACGGGCGATTCCGAGGCGAAGCGCACCGGCCTGACCCGAGGGGCCTCCGCCGGAGATGCGTGCGATGACGTCGTACGCACCAGCGAGGTTCAGCACGGTGAACGGGTCGTTGATCAGCTGCTGGTGCAGCTTGTTCGGGAAGTAGTCCTCGATCGTGCGGCCGTTGACCGTGATCGTGCCCGAGCCGGGGACGATGCGCACGCGGGCGATGGCCTGCTTGCGACGGCCGACAGCGGCGCCCGGGACGCTGAGGACGGGGCGGGGAGCCGCCTCGACCACGTCGGTCTCGGGAGTCGACGTCGAGAAGTTCTGGGGGGTTTCGGTGGTGTCCTGGATGTCAGCCACGAGTATGTCCTTAAGTCTTTACGGCGCTTACTGGGCGACCTGGTCGAGGGTGTACGGCGTCGGCTGCTGTGCGGCGTGCGGGTGCTCGGCACCGACATACACCTTGAGCTTGGACAGCTGCTGGCGGCCGATGCTGTTCTTGGGGAGCATGCCACGGATGGCCTTCTCGACAGCGCGGACCGGGTTCTTCTCGAGGAGCTCGGCGTAGGTGACCGACTTCAGGCCGCCCGGGTAACCGGAGTGGCGGTAGGCCATCTTCTTCTGGAGCTTCTGACCCGTGAGCGCGACCTTCTCCGCGTTCACGATGATGACGAAGTCACCCGAGTCGATGTGGTTGGCGAAGGTCGGCTTGTGCTTGCCACGCAGGAGCGTTGCGGCGTGCGAGGCCAGACGGCCGAGAACGACGTCAGTGGCGTCGATGACGACCCAATCGCGCTGGACTTCGCCAGCCTTGGGGGTGTAAGTGCGCGTCACGATAGTGCTGCTTTCTTGTGTCGAACGGAGAAGTTCGTGAATCCCACTCCGGGGTGGTTCTTCCCGACAGGGAGGAACACGCCAGTGGAGGGCTCACGTTCGGACGATGCCCCTTCTCCGCGGACGGGGAAAGGCACCAAAGAGAAATCATACGCCACGCCGTGCGTATGCCCAAACCCTGGCCTCAGTCGGGCTTGACCGTGACGAGGATGGGACGGTGATCGCTCGCGCCCTGCGGGAGAGTCGTGATGCGTTCGATCTCGAAGCCGGTCGACGTGGCGAAGTCGTAGTGCCCCCGGAACACGCGGTAGCGCGTATACGTGTGGTCGTCGCTGAGCGACAGCGCATACCCGTGCTCTCGAACGGCCTGACCGAGGTTCTCCTTGAAGATCGGATAGTTGTAGTCCCCGACCATCAACTGCGGCAGTCCCTCGCCGAGCGCAGCGAGCTCGGTGAGGGCGGCGCGGATCTGGTGACGTCGCAACGAGTTCAACGCGGTCAGCGGCGCGGCATGGAAGGAGGCGACGATGAAGTCCTGGCCATCGTCGATGTCGCGCAATCGTGCGCCGAGGACGCGCTCGTGCGCCGGCTTCGCGATGCGGTCGTGCAACGACTTCTTGAGGCCGAGCATGCGGATGGCCTGCAGATGGAATGTGCTCGCTCGATAGAAGAGCGCAAGCCCGAGACGATTGCCCTGCGTGGCGTCAGCCAGCACGAGGTCGCCGATCTGCGCGGGCAGCTCCGGAACATCGCACTCCTGCAGGCAGAGGACGTCGGGGTCGTGCGCACGCACGAGCGCGGCGAGTTCGCCGGCTGCCCGGTGCTTCTGGAGGTTGTACGAGATGACCTTCATGATCGTTCCCACGCTACTCCCGACCGCTGTGCGTGGGCTCCGCGCAGCCGCCGGACGGCGTGTCCTGGACGTGATCGGTACCGGCGCCCGTGCCGATGAGGGCGCCGGTACCGACACGCATCGAGCCCTGTGCGGGGATGGGGAGTTGTCCCCATCGACGGTGTTCTCGCGGCCACCTCGCCGTACGACGAGATGGTCAAGGGCATGATCAACGACG